>CAZRLQ010000117.1:0-6971 GCA_964600725.1 uncultured Desulfobacterales bacterium | reverse complement strand
ATCGAACAAATCAGCATCGAACGTAGAAATGGCCGTCATTCCCGCGAAAGCCTAAAATCCAGATTTTTCGGGAAATCCGGATAGCGCTAAAGGTTGGCGCTGACGCTTCACTTCGTGTCACTGTGTGCCCAAGTCAAGCCAAAAATGACGTTAAGCCCTTTTCATATATACATCGCTCTAATCTGAGATGAACCGCTATTTTTTTAAATCCCCTTATTTTTCCTAAAACAAAAAAGTTACAGGAGACAGCAGGATATGGAGACAGCTCAAGTAATTTTATTAGGTATAATCCAGGGGCTGACCGAATTTCTGCCTGTCAGCAGTTCGGGGCATCTTGTTCTGCTTCAAAATTTATTTGGATTTAGCGAACCTGAACTTTTACTCGATATAAGCCTCCATATTGGAACCCTTTTTGCCGTCTGCATCGTATTTTTCAAGGAGATTCGATCAATTCTGCTGACTGTTTTGCGTATTCCGGGATTGATCCGATCATCTGAGGGGATAAGCTCTTTGATAGCAGAGAATGAGCAGGTGAAAATCCTTGTTCTGATTATAGCTGGAAGTATTCCCACAGCAATTTTAGGTCTGTTTTTCAGAAAGATAGCGGATCAGATTTTTGGAAATGTCTGTATAGTAGGAATAATGCTGCTTTTAACCGGCACTCTGCTCTGGTTTACGAGACAAGCCGGCTTAAGAAACCGCAATCTTAAGCAGGTTGCCATAAAAGATGCTCTGATAATCGGCCTGGCACAGGGGATAGCTATCTTGCCCGGCATATCCCGATCTGGATCCACCATTTCCACAGCTCTTTTCTTGGGTGTAAACAGGGAGGTTGCCGGACGTTACTCTTTTCTCTTATCTATACCTGCAATCCTGGGGGCACTGATTATGGGGATCGATTTTTCATCGATAAATGAATCTATTTCAGCAGAGATGATTTTGATGGGAACCGTTGCGGCTGGAATTGTCGGATATTTGGCTTTAAGAGTATTATTGCAAGTGGTTAAACGGGGTCAAATGCATTGCTTTGCTCCATACTGCTGGTTAATAGGTGTTGCAGCGGTTGTTTGGAATAAATTATGAAAGATCTGTTGAGCTAATTTCAAAACGCTTCCTTTTGCCAAATCTTGGTTTCGGGCGAAAATTTTGCATGAAACAAATACTGCATTATGTACCTTTCTTACTACAATTTAAATACAAATCCTTTTAAAATAAGTACGGATCCGAAATTCCTCTGGCTTGGTGAAGAGCATAAGGAAGCCCTTGCCGTTTTAAAGTATGGAGTCTTGGATAATAAAGGATTTTTGCTTCTTACCGGAGATGTCGGAACAGGAAAGACCACACTTATAAATTCACTGATAAAAAGCCTTGATAAAGATGTTATTGTTGGGGTGGTTTTGGATCCCGACCTTGAAAAGCTTGAGTTTTTTAATTTTATTTCAAATGCTTTTGGTATGAATAAAGAATTTGTAAATAAAAGCAGTTTCTTGATTCATTTTAATCAATTTCTTCACAAATCGTATGAAGCGAATAAAAAAGTATTACTTATAATTGACGAAGCTCAAAGGCTTAACTCTCAGCTTCTTGAAGAAATAAGATTATTGTCTAATTTAGAGAAAGAAGAAACAAAACTTTTAAATATTTTCTTCATTGGGCAAAATGAATTTAACGATATTCTGCTGAAGCCTGAAAACAGAGCTTTAAAGCAGAGAATTACAATAAGCTATAACATTGATTCTCTGACGGAAAATGAAACTGATAAATACATTCGACACCGTCTTAAAATAGCCGGTGGAGAGCAGACGATTTTCGATTCAGCAGCGATTTGTGAAATTTTTTTCTTTTCCAAAGGTTACCCTCGTTTGATTAATATTATTTGCGATCTGGCGCTTCTGAGCGGCTTTGTACAGGAAACGAAAATAATTGGACAAGATATAATTAAAGAATGTGCAAAAGAATTAGAGATAAAACCCTTTTCAATGCAGTTGGATCAAAAAGAAGTCGAAAAAGAGATAAATGAGACAAAACAGAGTATTTCGGTGGATAATGACGATGAAGTTAAAACAATAATCTATAAACAGCCGAGGGGAGCAAAAAAGAAATCTATTTGGAAAATAGGGATATATCTTGCCGTATTTTTTACTATTATACTTGTAATTTCAGGTATTTTTTATTTTCAGAGCAAATATTTTGGTAGGTATTTCAAGCCGATAATCAAAACAGACAAATTGTCGGGCCAGGGGGAAAAAGAAACGATAAATGTAAATGGTTCAAAGAAGAAAGATATCTTTTTTTTTCCATCCGCATCAGGTGTACAAGAAACGCAAATCAAAGAAGATCCGGCTGAAAATAATTATTTTGTCAAGGAAACCGGACCCGAAGATGTTAGGGCAAGTGACGGAATTAATGCCGCACCAAAACTTGATACAGAAAGTCAGAAGGAAAACAGGGCAGAAGCTGATGGGCAGAGTATGAAATATATTGTAAAAGATCTTCCTCCCTTGCCTGATAAAACAATTTATATTTATTTCAGCTACAATTCAAATGAACTCTCAGAAAAAGCGCTTAAGAAACTTGACCAGCTTGCTGCATTTATGATTCAAAATTATGGAATTAAGATTTTTGTTAAGGGGTATACTGATAGTTCAGGGAATTACAATTATAATTTATGGCTTTCCGACATTAGGGCAAATATTGTTAAAACTTATCTAATAAGTAAAGGGATCAGACCTTATAAAATTGAAACAAGAGGCATGGGACCTGAAAACCCCATAGCAAGTAATGATACGGCTGAAGGAAGAAACGCAAACCGTCGTATTGAAATAGAGATTATCAAAGATTGAGACTCAAAAATACGGGCAGGAGAAAGGATAGAAAAGTGATTTTAAAACATGTGGCGCTTTTTTGTAGTTCAGAGGAAAAAAGTGATAAATTTTATGAAGAACTTTTGAATCTAAAAAAGAAAGGTTCAAAAATTCTTTCAAGCGAACTTTCAAAACAGATATTCAACCTGGATTCTGAATACAAAATGATTAATTATATTGATAATGATATTCAGTTTGAAATCTTTATAAATCCTGAAAAAAGGGTTTTTGAAAACAAGATAGAACATATCTGCCTAAAAGTTGATAACTTTGATGCGTTCATAGAGAAATGCCGTGCTTCGGGAATAAAGGTTAAACAAATTCCCAAAGCAGATAGCAGTCTTATAACATTTATAAGTGATTATGACGGAAATCTGTTCGAGATAAAGTGATAGGTTGATAAGTTGCCGCTCTAACACTTTTTGCTTCGATCCCCCTGCTTCTAAAACAGCTTCTTACTTTTTTGCTTCAGATGAAACCGGAGTCTTCAAGCCACTTTGAACCGTTATGTTTTTTCTGAAATCTGAAGGCTTCAGATCATATTTTTTTAAAAGTTCGTAAAGGTCCGCTCTGTATTTCCCAGCGAGTTTTGCCGCCTGACTTATATTTCCATCTGTGATCTCTAAAAGTTGTACCAGATAATTTTTTTCAAAACACTCTTTGGCATTTTTTAAAGGTTCAAATCCGGTTCCTTTTAGGTCATGAGTTTTCAGAATTAAATCTTCGGTGATCATATCTTGATTGACCATGGTAACAGCGCATTCGATGGTATTTTCCAACTCTCTGATATTTCCAGGCCACGGGTGAAGCAAAAGTTTTTGCATCGCAGATGGGGTAAAACCTTTAATATTCTTTTTCATTGTTTTGGCGTATTTTTCTAAAAAATGCTTTGCTAAAACAGGTATATCTTCTTTTCTTTCACAAAGAGAAGGAAGCTTTATGGGGATAACATGGATCCGATAAAACAGATCCTCTCGAAATTCACCTTTTTCTATCTTTTCTTTGAGCTTCTTATTAGAAGCTGCAATAAATTTGCAATTAATCCTTATGGTTTTTGTCCCGCCTAAAGGATAAAATTCTTTTTCCTCAAGCACTCGAAGTAATTTTGCCTGCATAGATAGAGGCATTTCAGATATTTCATCTAAAAAAAAGGTTCCCTTGTCTGCCTGTTCCAAGAGTCCTTTTTTGCTGCGGATTGCACCGGTGAATGATCCTTTTTCATGACCGAACAGCTCGCTTTCCAAAAGGTTTTCCGGAATAGCCGCACAATTTATGGCAACAAAAGGAGCCTTTCTTCTTGAGCTGGCAAGATGCAGCGATTTAGCTATCAATTCTTTGCCGGTACCGCTTTTTCCTTCAATATAAACAAAGGAATCAGTTTCAGCAGCCAGAACAACTTCTTCCAAAACCTTTTTCATTTTTTCGCTTCTGCCGATAATATCATCAAAACCGAACTTTTTTTTTACTATATTTTTGAGAGCTTTTGCTTCAGTGGAAAGCTTGTTTTTTTCAAGGCATTTATTTATTTGCATTACAAGTTCATGATTATCAAAAGGTTTTGTTAAATAACCATAAGCCCCTCTTTTCATAGCTTCAACCGCGTTTTTAATTGTTCCATAGGCGGTAAGAATGATAACCGGCATTTCCGGATTAATTCGATGAAACTCTTCCATGAGTTCAATCCCATCATCTTCGTTTAGTTTAAGGTCCACCAAAGCTAAATCAAAAATATTATCTTTTACTGTTTTTATCGCCAGCCGGGTTTGATTTGCAGTAGTAACAAGATGATTTCTGGACTCCAGCCTCATTCTTATCACTTTTAGAATATTTTTATCATCATCAACTACTAAAATCTTGCCCATCTCTTTTTTCCCTAAGTTTTCAGACCTGTGCGGTTAGCGGCTAACTGTTAGCCATTAGCTTTTAGCAGCTAATACCTAAAGCTAAAATTTAAGTGTTAATACCGTTCATCACGGATTGCCGCACTAATCCGTGATGAATCTAATCTATTTACCATTTTTGAATTTCAATATTATTTCATCTTTGCCGATCATGCCAAATTCCTCTCTTGCTATATTTTCAATAAATTCCGGATCATGTTTCAGCCTTTCTATTTTTCGATATAAGGCGAGGTTTTCCATGGTCAGCTCTTCGTTTATTTTACGTAGAGCTTTTTTTTCCTTTTTTAGTGCATTCATTTCAATTAGCCCTTTGCTGCCGAATACAACCTGAAATAATAATGAAAAAAGCAACAATATCGCTAACACAATCGGTATTATCTGTTTTAAATTCATTTTCTTTTTACACTTTTTTGGACAATAGATAAAACCATTTCAAGTTCCCGGCTCTTAAGCAGACGTGATGAAAAACCGTATAGAATTAGTCCTGTTAATATGCTTCCCGTTATTCCAAAAAAAAGACCGGATATAGTCTGTTCTCTTGGAGAAAAAATATAAAGTGAAATTGTCCATACAGCTATGCCCATTATTATGGAACAAGCTGATGATTTAAAGGAGGAGACGGCTATTTTTTTCCATTCCAGAAAACCTAATTTTATCTGAAGTGCTCTGATGAGAAGTACAAGATTAAGCATTGAAGCAAGAGATGTTGACAGTGCAAGTCCTCCATGTTTCAGAGGCCCCATAAGAATGATTCCTAATATGACATTGGCAAGAATGGATATTATAGCCATTTTTACAGGAGTTTTTGTGTCGTGCAAAGCATAAAAGGTTGAAACAACGATGCGGACGGAAGAAAAAGCCCAGAGTCCCATACTGTAAAAGAGTAGTGCATATGAAGTTTGAAGTGTCGCATTAGTGTCGAAAACTCCTCTCTTAAACAACAATACCACAATAGGCTGACGTAAAACAATAAGACCTGCCATGGCAGGAATTGTTACAAAAGAAACCAGATTTATCGCATAGGTAAATGTATCCTTGACGCCTGCAAAATCCTTTGATGCAACCTGTCTTGAAAGGCTTGGCAAAACAGCAGTCGCCGCAGCCATGGCAAAGATACCAAGAGGAAACTGTACCAGACGGTCAGCATAATACAGGTAAGAAACACTTCCTTCGGGAAGCAGGGACGCAAGAAGAGTTCCAATAAGAATATTAATTTGATAAACCGCGGAACCTAATATTGCAGGAAGCATAAGTATGCCGATTTTTTTTATGCCTGGATGGTAGAAGTTGACTTTTACACAAAAGTGGAATCCTTTTCTTATCAAAAACGGCACCTGAAGCATTAGCTGTAAAAATCCTCCTATCAACACTCCAATGGCCAAGGCGAAAATTCGATTATTTATGTCTGCTGAAAAAAATGAAACAATCAAAATAGAACATATCATTGAAATATTTAAAAGGACAGGGGCGATAGAGGGAGCGGCGAAATGTCCAAGGACATTGAGAATACCCATGCAAAGAGCGACTAGACAAATAAAAAAGATATAAGGAAATATAATACGGGTTAAGGTTGCGGTGAGTGAAATTTTTTCCGGAGAATCAGAAAATCCAGGAGCGATGATATGTACTATCACCGGGGAAAAGATAATACCTAAGACAGTAATAACAATAAGAATAAGAGACAGGATCCTTATAGCTGACCCTGCAAGTTTAAACGCTTCTTCTTTTCCCTCCATTGCAAGGTATTCAGTAAAGACAGGAACAAAGGCAATACTTAGAGATCCTTCAGCGAAAAGTCTCCTCAGCAAGTTGGGTATTCTGAACGCTACAAAAAAGGCGTCTGAATATAGAGTTGCTCCAAAAAAAGCACCTATAACGACATCTCTGAGAAAACCGAAAATACGGCTAAGAAAAGTTGCTGCGCCAACTATGCCTGCAGCTTTTGTTACATATGTTCTTTCAGACACTTATGCCATCAAATGAATTTGGTTTAATCAATCTTATTATATAATTCCTGATTTCAGGGGCAACCGGTTATGGATTTTAAGCACAAAGCAAAAACAATAAAATATAACATCTCAATAAACAGGGGTCAATCTCATTATAATGAACCTCAGGGCGATTGCATCAAAATTTGGCATGATTTTTGATTCTATATAAGTCAATTTGATTTTTAAGAATCTGGGATTTTGATGCAATTGCCCTG
>CAZRLQ010000116.1:0-6989 GCA_964600725.1 uncultured Desulfobacterales bacterium | reverse complement strand
GTTAACGCTTGAGCTTATTTACAAGCTGTCTGCTTTAGCTGACAGTAGTTGACCCATGTTTTTTATCCAACTAATTTTGACTTTTTACGAAACCATAAAATATGAACAGTTCAAAAAAATACCCTTCTTGTTTTGGCGTTCTTGAATCTGTTTTCCCAAGAGAAAAAAATGGTCTGCGAAATACACCTGAAAGCTGTTTTGCTTGTTTACATAAAACAGCCTGTTTAAAAACGTCCCTGGGAGGACCGGATGGACTAAAAATTAAGGAAGAAATTGTTGAGAGGTCTTATAAATCCGGTAGGATCGGTTTTTTTGAAAGATGGTCTCGAAAGAAGGAAATCAGCCGAGAAATTCGTAAAATGAAAAAAAATAAAATTAGGAGAAGATCATGAGATCAATAAAAGAAGTAGACCTTGACGGCAAGAGAGTTTTTATCAGGGTTGATTTTAATGTTCCAATGGATGAGCATCAGAATATTACCGACAGTTCCAGGATAAGAGCTGTTTTATCCACCATAAAATATGCTTTGGATAACAATGCAAAAATCATCGTGGCATCACATCTGGGCAGACCGGAGGGAAAGGTTGTGCCTGAATTAAGCCTGTTGCCGATAGCCAAACGCCTGGCCTGGTTTATAAAGCATGAAGTAAAGATGGCTCCTGATTGTATAGGCCCTGAAGTAAAAAAGATGGTGTCCGACATGAAACCGGGTGATGTTATTCTTCTTGAAAATCTTCGTTTTCATATTGAAGAGCAGAATAATGATGATGAATTCGCCAAAGAGCTGGCCGACCTTTGCGATGTATATATAAATGACGCGTTTGCTGTATCCCACCGGGAAAATGCATCTGTTGTCGCTATCACAAAGTATGTTCATGAAGCTGCGGGCGGTTTTTTACTCCAGAAGGAACGAGCCTATATCAGAAATGCAATCTTTGATCCTCAACGTCCTCTTGTTGCAATTATTGGCGGGGCCAAGGTCTCAAGCAAGATCGGTGCATTCAAGAACATGTTGCAGGTTGTTGATAAATTTATAATTGGCGGTGCCATGGCAAACACTTTCTTAAAAAGCCAGGGATGTGATATCGGTAATTCCAAGGTAGAAGATAATTATCTGCAGTTTGCCAGAGATATAATGAAGGAAGCAAAAAGGCAGGGAGTAAAATTTTATCTTCCCGTAGATGCAGTGGCTGCCCCTGAAATAGATCTAAAAGTTGAGACCAAAATTGTGCCTATGCAGGAGATTCCTTCTGACTGGATGGTCTTGGATATCGGTCCTTCTACCTCATTGCTTTATAATGAAGCACTGTATGATGCAAAAACAATAATATGGAATGGTCCAATGGGTGTCTTTGAATTAGATCCCTTTAGCAGAGGGACACTTGACATGGTAAACCATGTTGCCAATTCATATGCTCTTACCATTGTAGGAGGCGGAGATACGGATGTCGCCGTACACAAGACAGGGCAGACAGACAGAATAACTTATGTTTCGACAGGTGGAGGAGCTTTTCTCTATATAATGGAGGGGAGAAGATTGCCGGCTACAATTGCATTGGATGAAGCTGAAAAGAGAATGAAGTCAGCTCCATCGGCATGACAGTGAATGTCCCATATCATCTCATCTCATATGACTCTAAAGCATTTCCCTCTTAAATATTTGATCATTGCTGTTTTGATTTTATGCGCTATTGCGCTGCCGATATATTTCTTCCGGGTACCTTTGTGGGAAAAGATTTGCTTTTATTATAATATTTTTGCAGAGCGTGACAGGGTTAAAACTTTTATTGCTTCCTTCGGGCGGGGAGCACCTGCCGCCTTTATGATAATGCAAGTTCTCCAGGTGCTCTTTGCCCCTATCCCTGGTGAAGTTTCCGGATTTATCGGAGGATATCTTTTCGGAGCAATAAAGGGGTTTATTTATTCAAGTATCAGTCTTGCAGCAGGATCGTGGATTAATTTTGCCATCGGCCGTTTTCTGGGAAGGCGTTATGTTAAAAAGATCGTTCCGGCCGACAAGTTAAGAAAATATGATACGCTTATTAAGCACCAGGGTATTATTGTCATCTTTGTTTTATTCCTGTTTCCCGGCTTTCCAAAAGACTATCTCTGTTTCTTTTTAGGTCTCAGCGGAATTTCTCACAAAATATTTATCATTCTCTCTTCTATCGGACGCATGCCTGGAACATTTATGCTAAGTCTTCAGGGTGCCTTTCTTTTTGACAGGATGTACGGTCTTTTTGCGATTGTATCTGTTTTTTGCCTTATATTGGTTTTTATTGCCTGCAAATACCGTGAAAAATTATACCGGTTAATGGAGCGCATTAATGGTAATGATTGATTAACCATAGGTTTTTTGCCTGCGGCTTATTACCTTTACTCTGGAACTTTATGGATTTGTCATGATTAATGAGCATTTAGTAGAATCAATACAAGCTTCTGTTGAAGCAGGATATGCTATCCTCGATGTGTATCATTCGAATTTCAAAGTAGAATACAAAGATGATAATACACCTTTGACACTTGCTGATAAACAGGCTCATGAAATAATTGCCGAACACCTCATAAAATTTAATATTCCGATTTTAAGTGAAGAGGGAAAGCATATTTCCTACAAAAAAAGGAAGACCTGGGATAGATTGTGGATTGTCGATCCCCTTGATGGAACCAAGGAATTTATCAAGCGAAATGGTGAATTTACAGTCAATATTGCTCTAATTCAAAATAAAAGGCCCGTTTTAGGAGTTGTTTATCTGCCGGATAAAAAAAAGCTCTTTTTTGCCGGAGAAGATATCGGTTCATATAAGCTGGAAAACGGCAAGATAATTGAATCTTTAAGCAGAAAATTAATAGAAGACAAAAAAGAGCTGTTAGATAAAATTATTAACCGGTCCGTCAAGCTGCCGCTGAGCCGTAGACCTGCTTCTCAATTTACCATTGTTGGCAGCCGTTCCCATGTAACCCCGGAACAGGAATCCTTTGTTGAAAAAAAACGGCAGGAACATGGTGATCTGAAATTTATTTCAGCAGGCAGTTCTAATAAATTTTGTATTGTAGCTGAAGGAAAGGCCGACATGTACCCGCGATTAGGTCCAACGATGGAATGGGATACAGCAGCAGGTCAAGCAGTTGCGGAAAATGCGGGGTGCAAAGTTCTCTGTTTTGATACAAACAGACCGCTTGCTTACAATAAAGAGAATCTGCTCAATCCCTGGTTTATTGTAACCCATTCAGGATAAGACATGACCGCGAAGAGCCATAAAAAGAAAAAATAGGTTCAAATCGCAAAAGATTTCGGCTCTCGAATACCTCTAATATAAGGCCGTGCCAATGAGATCATGCTGGATATAAGCTTGTCGATACAACGCCGGGGCCAAGCCGACAGACCGTAAGAGAAAATCATTTTTCTCCGGTTCAGCAAGTTCTGGGAATGCCCGCAGATCATTGGAAAAAATAGGGTTGTGTAATTGTGCAGGTGGTAAAGTCTATTTTTCTGCCACACCCATTGCAAAGATGGGTCTTATCAAATTCGTCTGAAAATATTTCCGTCTCCTGATCGCAATAAGAGCATCTGCACTTAAATGATTTTAAATGTCTGAAATGTTCAAAACCAGGACAATGTTGTGGTGTCGTCATTAGAACCCCCTTTCACCAAGAGTCTGTTTGAATTTTGCTGCTTAACTTCATTTCTTGGTCCCCCATGCTCTTTGCGTGGGAATCCATATGGCATACGTTCCCGCGCAAAGAGCGTGGGAACGAGAAAATAAATTATATTTTTAAGCTAAAAATCTTTTCCCTATCGGATATTCAAATATGTGTATTAAAATGAGACCAATTGGAGTTGTGCGTACAGATGCGGTAAAAATTCCCCGTCACTGGTCGATTTCAAATGTAGAAGGTCATATCGTCATTGATGAAAAATATATTGAGGGATTAAAAGATATCAGATCTGAACAGTTTATTATTATAATTTTCCACTTTCACAAAAGTCAAGAATTTACATCGGAGTTTCTTACGCAAAAACCTCCTAATCGCAAAAAGCAGATGGGTGTTTTCAGTATCTGTTCGCCAATAAGACCAAATCCAATAGGAATGTCGGTGTTAGAGGTTCTTAATGTTAAAAGAGGAATCATTCAAGTCAAAGGGTTGGATATCCTGGATGGAACTCCGGTCCTGGATATTAAACCGTATATTAAAAGTAAATACAGTTGTCCGAGTTTCAAAAAATGACGTTATAACCCATTCCTTAGCTATAGCCTGAGACTTCATAACAGCCTGGCTGAAAATTGATGGCTGATGGCAAAAAAGGTTAAGAGAAAATAAGGATGTCACTGTTTTATGTAATGGCAGATATCTCAATTTCTTCCCTTTGGCCGATTAAAACTTATGGAGCATAAACCAGACATGCTGGCAAAAGACGTTATCTGGAATCTCTCTGATCTTTATATCGGTCCGGATGATCCGGAAATAGAATCAGATATGGTTAGATGCCGTAATGCTGCGGGCCATTTTTCCAAGATTTATTCAGGCCGGATCAGCAAATTGACTTCAGGGGATTTTTTTTCGGCCCTCATGCAACTGGAAAAAATCGAAGAGCTTTGTCAGAAGATTTTTTCATTTATCTATCTTTGCTTTTCTGTTCAGGCCAAGGACTTGAACGTTATTCGACAATGGCGCAGGGTAAATGAATTTAAAAGCCACATAGAAAAAGAGACCCTTTTTTTTTCTCTGGAGTGGACAAGACTATCGACAAAGCAGTCAGATGCATTGATGCAGCACTCTGCGCTCAGATCGTACCGTCATTACCTGAGCAGATTGCGCAAGTTTAAATCCCACCGGCTTTCAAAACCGGAAGAACAGATTCTTGCAGCTAAAAGGCCTGCAGGAAGCATTGCATGGGAAACACTTTTTGATAAAATAATAAGTTGTCTCTGTTTTGGCAGCCGAAACCGTATGCAGGCCGAAGTGCTGGGTGATCTTTATTCTCCGGACAGACAAGTGAGAAAAGATGCGGCAGATGAGCTTACATCAGGTCTTAAGCAGGTTGTCCATATTCTTACATATATTTACAATACAATTATTTTAGACAAGGAGGTTGAAGATAAACTTCGCAAGTATCCCCAATGGTACAGCAAGCGGAATCTTGAAAACGAAATCAACGATGAGCTGGTTGATTCACTGGTTAAAGCGGTTAAATCACGTTATGATATTGTGCATCATTACTATTTTCTGAAAAGAAAAATTTTGGGCTATAAGAAGCTTTATGATTATGACAGGTACGCCCCTTTTTTTGATTTACCTTCAAATCTTTTTACATGGGAAGCAGCAAAAAAGGTTGTTATTAAGGCTTATCATGATTTTTCTCCTCAATTTGCACAGATCGCTTCCCTTTTTTTTAATCACAAATGGATTCATGCCCAAGTACTTCAAGGCAAAATCAGCGGTGCTTTTTCCCATCCAACCGTGCCATCATGTCATCCATATATTCTTGTAAATTTTACCGGCACCATGCGGGATTTGATGGTCTTGGGCCATGAACTGGGACATGGTATTCACCAGTACCTTTCCCGCAAACAGGGCATTTTTAACAACAAGATTCCAATGATTATGGCTGAAATTGCATCGGTGTTCGGTGAAATGCTGGTTTTTTATTCTCTTTTGCAAAGAGCGGAAAACCCATCAGAAAAGCTGGCGCTGATTTGCAGCAAACTGGAAAACAGTTTTACAACCATATTCCGCCAGACTGCCATACACTGCTTTGAAGACAAACTGCACAGGCAGCGACGGGCCGTAGGAGAACTCGGATCAGAGGACATTTCCGACATCTGGATGGCCACCCAGAAAGAGATGTATGGAGAAAGTCTGCATCTTCTGGATCATTACAGTCTATGGTGGAGTTACATTCCCCATCTTATTCATTATCCCGGGTATGTATATGCCTATGCTTTTGCTGAATTAATCGCTTTTTCCATGTTCAAGCGTTATCGAGAAGAAAAATCCGTTTTTCTTCCGTTATATACATTATTACTGGAAAGCGGAGCCAATGATTATCCGGAAAATCTGCTTAAACCGTTTGATATTGATTTTACCAGGCCGGACTTTTTTTATCGGGGATTTACTGTTCTGGAAGAGCTTTTAGATGAGGCGGCGCAGTATGCTGAAAAATTCAGCCGGAATAAAAGTTGAAAATATAGCGTTAATGCAATTCAGTGTGCAATTTAGCCTGAAATTGAATAGAATTGGGTGTTTTTCAAGTGTTTTATATAGTCAAACAACTTAGGTTTTTTATGGCATGGTAATTGCTTAAAAGCTATAACGAGCTGTTTTATTAACATATTACGTTAAGCTGAACAAGCTGGCTTAACCATGATACATTCATCATATTACACAAAATGAAACTTAACCGCTATGATCAATGAAGCATCATGTCTATGAACTGAAAACTTTGATGGTTGAGAAATTTCAGATTGTCAAAATTTAAGCATAATCTATGCCAAGTAAAGCCTAAGTTGTAGTACTATAGACTCTTTAAGTGTAACTTCTCAAAAAGTTGGGGCAACGATGGGAAAAACCTCCTCAATCCCCCTTTTTCAAAGGGGAAGCACAGAAGTAACCGGGCTTATTGAGAGGTTACGTCTTTGATTTTTAATAATTGCTAATCTGAGCCTTAATCGGGCTTTCTCAATATGAACGCTTTTTTTGGGGCTTTTTGAGCTACCATTTTTAGCGGGTTGAGATTAACTATTTACTTGAGTTTTCGAAAAAACTATGATGCTATATCAATAGATAATGGTATAAATTTTGCTGTGTGCATAAGGGTAATGAGAAGTGAGTATTGAGAAAAATGCCTGAGGAGGATGAAATAACTCCCATAAACAGGCATCACCTGGAGCCGTGATGCATATTAGCGCAAAATAGCAGGGGCAGCCACAGGGGGCTGCCCCTGCAGGCATCAGAAATTTTTTGTATTTTTTGGGCATTTTATAGTT
>CAZRLQ010000115.1:0-6996 GCA_964600725.1 uncultured Desulfobacterales bacterium | reverse complement strand
TTCCGTTTTTTCCCGATTTTAATGTGACAAACAGCTCTTTCCGGCTCTGTCATTTTAAGTCTTATAAAGCCTGTTTTGCCCTTCCATAAAGGCGCATGAAGGCAGGCAAAAACATACCTGTTAAAACCGATTCTTATGGATTCACTTAGTCGGCTTATCAGCGACGTTGATTTTGAATAGGAGAGATACTTAGATGCTGGCAAAAATTTTACCATTTATCGGCTGGTTTAAGGATTACGATGTTAATAAATTCAGAATCGATGCAATCTCCGGACTGACGGTTGCACTGGTGCTGATTCCACAGTCAATGGCCTATGCACAGTTAGCCGGCCTGCCCTCATATTTTGGACTTTACGCTGCATTTCTTCCGCCCATGATCGCTTCTTTATTCGGTTCAAGCCGCCAACTTGCAACAGGTCCTGTAGCGGTGGTGTCGCTGATGACATCCGCATCCCTTGAACCTCTGGCTACTGCGGGCACCGAGGGTTATATTGCCTATGCAGTTCTGCTTGCCCTCATAGTAGGTGTTTTTCAGTTATGCTTGGGTATTCTTAAACTCGGTCTTGTCGTAAATTTTCTCTCCCATCCTGTTGTTAACGGCTTTACCAATGCAGCGGCAATAATTATTGCGTCTTCCCAGCTATCCAAGATGTTCGGTGTTTATGTAGATAAGGCGGAGCATCACTACGAAACAATTATCCGGGTATGCGAAGCCGCTCTGCATTATACGCATTGGCCCACACTGATTATGGGAATCGTCGCTTTTGCCATAATGTACGGTCTGAAAAGAATTGCGCCCAAAATTCCAAATGTGCTTGTGGCTGTTGTTATAACAACTGCTATTTCTTCGATAATTGGATTTGAACGGAATTCTGAAGTAAATATTTCAAGCATTGAGTCTGCCGAGGTAAAAGAACTGATTTCAAAATTCAATACGAGCGTCAGTGAGTTGAAACGTTTAGGCATCCAAAGGGCGGAAAAAGGAGATGCATTAGAAGAAGCCAAAAACGCTCATGATACGATTGGAATCATCAGTGCCGAACATGATATAAACGTAATCAATATTAAAATCAGACGGGTTAAGCATGAATCCTATATTTGCCGCAATCAATTACGGAATTTTCTGTTTGACAGAGTCATTGGGCAATCGAATGATTCATACAGATTCTACTTGAAAGACAAGTTAGCTCCGGAGATAGAAACAGATGGTAATACCTGGCGAATAAAGGTCGGCAACAAGCTGATCAAGACAGACAAAATTTCCATGACAGGCGGCGGTGCTGTTGTAGGGGTTATACCGCGAGGTCTGCCCTCTTTGAGCATTCCTCCCATTGATATGAAGATTATTTTTAAACTTCTGCCTTTTGCTGCAATTATTTCCCTTTTGGGCTTTATGGAAGCAATATCCATTGCCAAGGCTATGGCTGCCAAGACAGGCCAGAGGCTGGATCCGAACCAGGAACTGATCGGACAGGGTTTGGCTAATATATTTGGTTCTATCGGCAAGAGTTATCCAACTTCAGGATCTTTTTCCAGATCCGCTGTTAATCTGCAAACCGGAGCGGTATCAGGCCTTTCATCTGTAATTACCAGTCTGGCTGTAGTTATCGTGCTTCTGTTCTTTACACCGCTATTGTATCATCTCCCCCAGTCCGTGCTGGCCGCGGTTATTATGATGGCTGTGCTGGGATTGATAAACGTGACAGGGTTTATCCATGCATGGAAGGCTCAATGGTATGACGGCGCAATATCAATTATTTCCTTTGTCAGCACTTTGGCATTTGCTCCGCATCTGGATAAAGGTATAATGATTGGCGTGGTACTCTCTCTTCTGGTTTTTTTATATAAAAGTATGCGTCCGACTGTCTCCTCACTTGCAAGGCATGAAGATGAATCTCTTCGCGATACACTTGTTCACGGTCTCCAGGAATGCAGATATATAGACTTGATCCGTTTTGACGGGCCTCTTTTCTTCGCCAATGCAAGCTATTTGGAAGACAAGATAAGTGAAAGGATGCTTAACAGAGAACATCTGTCGCATATCATTATCGTTTCCAATGGAATCAACGATATTGATGCTTCGGGTGAAGAGGCATTGTCCCTTATAATCGACAATGTAAGGAGCGCTGGTGTTGACATATCCTTCAGCGGAGTGAACGAGTCTGTTATGAAGGTATTTAAACGAACTCATTTACTTGAAAAAATAGGTCAAGGCCACATTTATCCAACAATGGAAAAAGCCATATATGACGTTCACAGCCATACACATACTGAAGAGCAAAGAGCCACTTGCCCGCTTACAACCGTATGTCGAGCCGTTCAATAATAGTAAGGGTTTGCAGATCTGACACGGGTCCCGAAAACTCCCAAACCGGAAAACTTTCAAAATGGTAAAAGTCGGGATAATATTATATTTATGAAAAAAGGGGATTGAAATGTCCATTATTAATATATTCAGCGGTGTTTTTTGCAAAGAAGAGGATATCATCCGCAAATTGTTAGACAACACCAAATACAGCCTGGTTTCTGAAAATGATATTATAACCAGGGCGAGCATACTTTCAGGCATGGCCGAATCCAGGATCAAAAAGACTTTTACTTCCAAAACTTCGGTATTCAACAGGTTTACCCACGAGAAGGAACGTTCCCTTGCTTATCTAAAGCTTGCTGTAGCTGAAACTATTGCCGGGGGCGAAAAGATTATTGCCGGTTTTGCAGGTCAACTGATTCCTTCTGATATCAGCCACGTACTCAGGATATGTCTTATAGCCGACATGAAGTACAGATCTTCTTTAGCTGCCGAGAAGCAGGGACTTTCGGAAAAAGAATCGATTATTTATATACATAAATTTGACGAAAATTGTGCTTTATGGATTAAGAATCTGTTTGATAAAGATGACCCGTGGGACCCTTCGCTGTATGACATTGTTATTCCCATGGATAAGATGAGCATTGATGAGGCAGCAGATCTCATAGAAAAAAACGCTGCGGCTGATGTGGTTCAAGCAACTAAGATTTCGAAAAAAAAGGCCGAAGATTTTCTCTTATCGGCGAAGGTTGAAGTCGCTTTAACAAAATCAGGGCATAATGCTGAAGTAAGTTCCGCAGACGGAGTTGTTCTTCTTACCGTAAACAGGCATGTCTTGAGGCTGAGCAGACTGGAGGAGGAGCTCAAGTCCGTTGCAGGGAAGGTGCCTGGAGTCAAATCCGTTGAGACCAAAGTTGGGAAAAAGTATTACCAGGCGGATGTATACAGAAAATGCGATTTTAAAATGCCGGCCAAAGTGTTGGTTGTTGATGACGAGCGTGATTTTGCTCAAACTTTATCTGAACGTCTTCTTTTACGTGATATGGGTTCTGCTGTAGCTTATGACGGCGAAAGCGCCTTAAACATTGTACATGAAGACGAACCTGAAGTGATGATTTTAGATCTTAAAATGCCCGGCATAAACGGAATAGAAGTTTTACGGAAAGTGAAGGAGAGTCGGCCTGAAATCGAAGTGATTATCCTGACAGGCCATGGATCAGAAGAAGACAGGAAATTATGTAAAAAATTAGGGGCATTTGCCTATCTGCAAAAGCCGGTGGATATAGAATTGCTCAGCAGCACACTGAAGAAGGCAAATGAAAAGATTCAGAAAAAGGCCGGATTGTCAGGAACGTGACCGCCCTAATCTGGGCGAATACAAGATTCGCTCCTAAAGTCTATTTTTGGCTATTGTGTGGTGAATATTTTTTGAAATTATGGGCACTGACAGATCAAAAAGACCATTTCGTCAACTATTTTTTGAGAACCCGGTTATGAGTATACTGAAAAAAATAAAACCGAATTTTTGGAATTATCAAGATATCACTACTGGACCATTTAAGTACATGTTCGATATCCGCCGGGTCTGGAAGCTTTCTTTTTTTCCAACTTCCCTGGCAGCTCTGGTTCCCCTTATATTTTTAAGCTTGATTAACTACACCGTGATGCAGAATTCATTTGAATCTGAAATCCTTATGCATACGTCCAGACTTGTATCCAACACACGGCGTACAGTTACCTTCTTTGTGACCGAACGAAAGGCAGCTCTTGTTTTCATCGTTGAAAATAACAGTATTGATGAATTGAGCAATTCATTAAAATTAGCGGCAATTCTTGAGAACCTTAAAAAAGGATTCGGTGGATTTACAGATCTTGGAGTAATCGATTCTTATGGTAATCAGACAGCCTACGCAGGTCCATACAAGCTTGAAGGAAGAAACTATAAAAATCAGGAATGGTTCAAAGAGGTTCTTAACCGTGGCGTATACATCAGCGACGTCTTTTTAGGTTTCAGACAGATTCCTCATATGGTAATTGCTATCAAACATTTACTTTCAGATGGTTCTTTTTATGTGCTTCGAGCCACACTGGATACCGAACAGTTCATAAATCATCTTGCCAACCTCGAAGTAAGCGGCAGGGGAGACGCCTTTATTATTAATCACATGGGAATACTTCAAACTCCATCCCGTTATTATGGCAAAGTTTTTGAAAAAATTCCTCTGCCGGTACCCAAATACAGTAAAAAAACAAAAGTATCTGAAAATAAAAACCGGAAAGAAGTGATAATTACCGGTTATGCTTATATAATCGATACTCCGTTTATTCTGATGATCGTCAAGCAAAAAGAAGAATTAATGAAGCCATGGTATAAAACCCGTTTAGAACTCATAGGTTTTCTGATAATCAGTATAACAATAATTCTGGTTGTTATGCTGAGTGTCTCCAACTATCTTGTCAATCGTATTTATTTAGCTGATCAAAGACGGGTTACAGCGCTTCATGAAGCGGAGTATTCAGCCCGCCTGGCTTCCGTGGGAAGACTCGCCGCAGGGATAGCCCATGAAATCAACAATCCTCTCGCCATCATCAACGAAAAAGCCGGTCTAATTAAGGACATATTTACCTACAAAAAAAAATATGACGATGATAATAAACTTATGGGGATTATTGACTCCATAATCGCTTCCGTGGATCGTTGCGGAACTATAACCAAACGTCTTTTAAGCTTTGCAAGGCATGTGGAGGTAGAGATCCGGTCGCTCAATCTTGAAGAGGTCATAAGAGAGATTCTCGGTTTCATGGCTAAGGAGGCTGAATATAGAAGCATCAATATTTCCGTTGATGTATCCGATGATATCCCGGCGCTGGAAAGCGACAAGGGCAAATTGCAGCAGATTTTTATCAATGTCACGAGCAATGCATTGGCAGCATTAGATGATGGCGGCAGCCTCGATATTACTGCAAAACGAAAAGATAAAGATTTCATTCTGGTAACGTTTACCGACAATGGGAAAGGCATTCCGGAAAGCGATCTTAAGCGGGTGTTTGAGCCTTTCTTTTCCACTAAAACAAAAAGTGGTGGAACAGGTCTTGGAATGTCGATTACTTATGGTCTTGTACAAGAAATTGGGGGCAGCATAAGTCTGGAAAGCGAGGCAGGAAAGGGCACAAGCGTGATGATTACTCTGCCGCTAAAAATGAAGAAAAAGGGAAAAGAGACAGATGCGCGTACTACTTGTTGACGATGAAAAAGAGCTTGTCTCAACTTTGGCAGAGAGGATGTCTTTCCGGGGGATCGAGGCGGATTGGGCAACCAGTGCAATGGATGCACTTAAGATAGCTGAATCACAAAAATATGATCTGGCCGTCCTTGATGTAAAAATGCCGAAAATCAGCGGGCTTGAGCTTCGGAAAAGGCTGAAGGCTAAATATCCTGATATGAAATTTATATTTTTGACCGGGCACGGTTCAGAAAATGATTTCAAAGTCGCTACTGCCGATATTGATTCCATGTTTTATCTGGTTAAACCGATTAACATTGATAATCTGATTGAAAAAATAAATGAAGCTCTGAATATTTAAGGGATTGGAAATAAATAACTCATCAGATTCTTTAATGGCTGATGCCAAGAATTAGGCACCAGCCCGGAGTGAATCGGCGAGCTAATGATTTTCGGTTCCCGGGGCTTGATTTGACCGGAAGTTTAGAACTCGTTTAAAATTGTCTGAATTTTAAATACGCTTCGTTTATTATTGAATTTAAATTGAATTTAAGTGGAGCATCATACATTATTTAAGTTACTGTCACTGAGAAGGAAACTTGCATGCGCGGTGATATACATTTTGTCGGCGAAACAGCACTTCGGTTTTTTGGGAAAATGTCCGCTTCCATATCTCATGAGATAAAAAATGTTCTGGCCATTATTAATGAAAATGCAGGGCTTTTGGAAGATTTTACACTTATGGCGAAAAAGGGAATACCCTTGGATCCGGAGCGGCTGAAAAAATTATCTGGAATGGTTATAAAGCAGATACAAAGGGGTGATGAAATAATTAAGAATATGAATCGCTTCTCCCATAGTATCGATGAGTCTTCAAAAAAGGTCGATCTTTATGAAACGTTAGATCTTATGGTCGCTCTTTCCGCCAGATTTGCCTCCATGCGGGGTGTAATACTCGATTTTGTTCAAGCAGATTCAGACATGACGTCATTAAGCATAAAAACAAACCGGTTTTACCTGGAAAACCTTATCTGGCTGTGTCTTGATTTTGCTATGGACGCAGCCGGCAGCGGGAAAACCGTTGAACTTTCAGTTGAACAGACCGGAAATAGCGGAAGAATCTGTTTCATGCATTTGGAAAACTTAAATGACATGCCGGCAGATACATTTCCGAATGAAGAGATGAGAGCTTTGCTTGAGACAATAAAGGCAGAAATTATAACGGATATTGGTGAAAAGAAACTTATTCTTAACATTTTTGAGACGTAAATAGCAAATTCGATTCTTTATCGATAACAACAAACATATAACTATATTTTAAGGGAGTATAACAGTGGCTGAAAAAATTTTGCTTGTAGACGATGAAGAGGACTTTCTGGAAACCTTGGCTGAGAGAATGCGAAACAGGGGTATGAACGTGTCAACGTCTGCATCTGCCAAAGAAGCTATTGAAATGGCAAAAAA
>CAZRLQ010000114.1:0-7067 GCA_964600725.1 uncultured Desulfobacterales bacterium | reverse complement strand
TTACCTTATTTAAAAGGTACCATAAATAGTATCCATTTATAAACGGTTTTTTTTGCAAACGGTCTTTTTGCCCGATATCTGTGCCTGCCTGTGCGTTGCACTATCTGCGTGTGTGCAGGCGCAAACAGAACTTATGAACGAAAAACCTTACTTATGGACGAACACTGAATAGCGGAATATATACATGGCAAGTTCTGATAAATCAAAATTGACAACAATAAAAAGGAAAGCAAGAGAAATCATCGACAGACTTCTTCAGGGCACACACGATCATTATCTTTGCTTTCTTTCCGGAAATATCGGCTCATTATCATCACTAATTCTGGAATCATTTTTTTCAGGCATCAAGATCAGTCAGGAAGATATCGAGGCTATACACAAATTACCTGAAGATGGAATCTTTGTTTATGTGACCAAGCATAAAAGTTATTTTGAACACCTTTTTTATTTTACACGATTTAAACAAAATGGTCTTGCTTTCCCTGAAATAAGCCTTGATTACAAGTTTTTTTTATTTCAGCCGATTTCACATATTTTCAGGACATTATTGGCGAGTCTCGATTATATTCTTCATCACTTGTCGGCAAATGATCCTTATAAAAGCGGTTATATAAAGAAATCGTTAATTAACGGACGGACAGCCATTGTTTCTCTTGTCGGAAAAAAAGGTTTCTACCGCAGGTTTGTAAAAGCAAAGAGAGATCCAATACAATATATAATAGAAATACAAAAATCGATTAATCGTCCCATATATATAATACCCCAACTTATGTTTTTCAGCAGAACCCCTCATAGATCTACTCCGACAATCATAGATATTTTGCTTGGAACAAAGGAACATCCTGGTAAAATAAGACGGCTTTTAACGCTTTTTAAGCATCCTGGAAAGGTTTTTGTGGAAACATCGAAACCGCTTAATTTAAAAAATTTTTTGCAGTCTGCTGAAAACCGGGACAAGAGCATTGAATATCAAACTTTTTCTCTAAGAAGCGTTCTGTTAAAGCAGATAAACAATCATCGCAAAAGCATTACAGGGCCTGTGCTCAAGTCCGCTGAAGAACTGAAAGAAAATATCTTGACAAATGAACAACTGCAAAACTTTATGGCTCAACACTCAAAAAGACGAAACATCTCATTACAGAAAATATATAAAAAGGCTGATGGATATCTTGACGAAATTGCCGCCAGATACAGTTTGGCTGTCATAAAAATCGGCTCTGTAATTGTAAAATGGATTTTGCAAACAATGTTTGAAGGGGTAGTGGTTAACAATGAAATGTTAGCCAAGGTGAAAAACATGTCCCAAAAGGGACCTTTAATACTTATGCCTTGCCATAAAAGCCATATAGATTATCTGATACTCTCTTATGTCCTTTATAATAATAATATGCCTTGCCCCCTCATAGCTGCCGGTAAAAACCTTTCCTTTTGGCCCATAGGCAGTCTGTTTAGAGCTGGAGGCGCCTTTTTTATCAGGCGGACATTTAAAGGGGCGGTTCTTTATGCAAAGGTTTTTTCTGGGTATATTTATAAACTTCTTGAAGAAGGTTTTAATATTGAACTTTTTATAGAAGGGGGCAGGAGCCGTACAGGTAAATTAATCATTCCCCAACTCGGATTGCTCTCCATTCTGCTCGGTGCATATAAAAAAGGTGCCTGCGACGATATGATACTGGTACCGATATATATTGGTTATGACCAGGTTCTGGAGGAAAGTTCATATATCCATGAAATCGAAGGTGGACAGAAAAAACCGGAAAGCCTTTTACAAGTTATAAAGGCCGGAAAACTTTTAAAAAAGAAATACGGCAAAATCTATATCAAATTCCATGAACCGGTATCGCTTAACAAGATATTGAGCCGATATGATACTTCTATTTATGATATGACATCCAAAGAGCAGAATGCTCTGATTCGTAATTTGGGACACAGGATTATAAATGCCATAAATAATGTTTCAATTGTTACGCCTTATGCCCTTGCCGCAAGTATTATACTCAATTGCCCCAAAAAAAGTTTTACTTACGATTATTTAATCTCTATTGTTGATAATTATCTTAGCTACCTCTTTTCACAAAAAGTTGAACTGGCGGACACACTTCTTCTCAATCCGGCAGAAGCCATTAAAAATACTCTTGATTCCTATGCGCAAAGAAAGTTTATCGAACAGGTTTCAACTAACAAAACAGATCCGTCATCTCCCAAACTGTTTAAAGTAAACGAAAACAAACGATTGAGTTTGGAATATTACAAAAACAACTGTATTTCTTTCTTTATTCCAGCCGCATTTACAGCACTTGCTATTTTGGAAAAAGATGCATTTCAGTTCTTTGCTTCAGATCTTCACAAAAGCTATTCTTTTTTGCAGGAATTTTTTAAAAACGAGTTTGCATATAATATTGATCTGGCACCTGATCATTATGTCAGAAAAACAATCAAGTCGTTTATTGATGATGCAATACTTGTGCCTCACCCGGTTTTGCCCGATGCATACAATCTGACTTCATTGGGTTTTAGAAAATTGCAACTTTTCTCCAGTTTCCTCAAAACCTATTTTGAATCGTACTGGATTGTACTATCTCTTTTTATGCGTTATCCTAAGAATTCTATTAATGCAAAAGTTCGTCTAAAAAAAGTTCAATCAAGGGGCAGGCGCATGTATAAAAGAAAAGAAATAGAGCGAAAAGAATCACTTTCGAAAATCAACTACCAAAATGCCATAGATTATTTTATCGCCCATGGTGTAAGGGGCATGGAAGATGATGAAAAAATCAATTTGTACGTGGATTCAATTCAAAAATATATGAATCATTTCCGGTGAAAAAGGAAAAAAACAGGTTCGATTAAAGCCAAACCACATAATCCAGAGTTTTCGGCAAGATGAAGTCTGTCGTAAAAACACCGCTTTAGCCAGAAGCCCGGGCACCTGTTAGCGGATACGAATTTTACAACTTTTTCACAAGATAAGTTATATATCCAACGTAACAGACCAGAAAAATAAGGCCGTGTAATCTTGTAACAATATGGTTTTTTTTCACCATTATAAAAAGCAGAAGAGATGTAAAAATCATAACCAGGTAATCGATCAGTAAACCGCTTTCCAGAAAACCGCCTGAAACTGAAATCGGTCTTACAAGTAATGCTGCGCCAAGCACGCTCAGTATATTAAATAGATTGCTTCCCACCAGATTTCCTATGCTGATATCCAGTTCATTTTTTATGACAGCTATTCCTGAAGTGGCAAGTTCAGGAAGAGAAGTTCCAAAAGCGACAACCGTCAGCCCGATAAACTTATCATCTACACCGAATACTTTCATGATCTTTACCGCAGAGTCAATGAGAATCTCCGCCCCCGCAACTACACCTATTATCCCTAAAACAATGGCCGCTATCTGTCTTATCCTGGAATCTTTCAAACCTTTCTCTTTTACGGAAGCCCCAACAGGTTTTCTCTTCAAATCTGTTTTTACGATAAAGCCTTGTGAAGCAATATAATATCTGATGCAAGTATAAAGAATAATTCCTCCAAAAAGAGTTGCTCCTTCGATTCTTCCAAGTTCAGAGTTAAGGGAAATCAGCAAAAGATATAAAGACACACCAAGCATAATGGGTATATCCCGTCTTACCACGGATCTGTGACAGATTACCGGCTGAAATAATGCAACCATACCAAGAACAAGGGTAATGTTAAATATATTGCTTCCTATTACATTTCCCAATGCAATCATACCCTTATCTTTAAGCGAAGAAATAACGCTTACAACCATTTCAGGCGATGAGGTTCCAAATGCAACAACTGTCAAACCGACGACAATGGGCGGCATGCCCAAATTTTGAGCCAGGCTGGAAGACCCGTTTACAAGCCATTCTGCTCCATAATAGAGCATCAACAGTCCAATAACAAAAAAGATTAAATTCAATATCATTATTTATTTTACCAATGCCTTGGAGACTGGTTGAAAAACTCAAGCTGTGCGGTTAGCTGTCAGCAGTTAGCTTTTAGCATTGAGAAGAGATAGTGATGAGAAATTCTAAAAACTTAAGGCGTAGGATAAAGCCATTGTTTTACACTACAGGTCTACTGAAAACAGAAAAGACTTTCCTTCTGATAAAACAATGAAGATGTTGAACCGTTTTATCCAGAAGTTGACAGATAATCACTAAAAGCTAATGGCTAACAGCTAATCGCTAACCGAACAGGTCGAACTTTTTGAGAAGTTACAAAGATGCTGATTAAACGGACGGTTTAATTTTTTCTCTTGCTTTATTGATTTTTTCATTGACCTGTTTTGAACTCTGTTCCATTTTCTCTAAAAGCTTGGTTGTTGTTTCCTTGTCAATCTGTTTTTTGCCGACAAGCTCCGCCATCTTTGCAAGATCTGTAAAACAGGACTGAAACCTTTCAATAAAGGTCTCATATAAATTATCTGATATTGCATCTGTCAGTTTAAAAATATATTGAAACTTTATATTTTCTTTATAATCTTTGAAATGAAACTTTACTGATTTTTCTGTTTCACGTTTCATGCGCAAGATCCCGTCATTTAATGCATAAATCCTTTCACTTTTTTTATCTTGAGTCGATGTCTTAAACAGCCTTTTGATAAAACCAACGAATTTATAATAACCAAAAAATATGGTTGCTTCAGACTTTATCCTGGCTGAATAGCGCATGGCAGCAACAGCAGGTGGAAGTGTTAATCCGGTCAACCTTTTGATTGAATCAATATCTTTCATTTTGATCTTTTCGGGCATCTCATAACTTAAGTTAATTCCAAGATCCCCAACGATATTGCCATATTCGGCAAAAGCATCTTGCACCAGCAGATCGTAAGGATCTGTATTTGATTCAAGAAAGGCTTTAACCTTTTTCTCTTCTTCTCTCATAAAACGGATCACTTCAGGGTTGATATTTTCGGCCATCAGGCTGTCAAGGGCTTGCTTGAATTCCTGAAATACCATAAACATGAGACCGGAGAAGTTAGAAGCCTTAAGATCTTTTTCGTAAATTGAAGAGGGCGGCTTGTAATTTCTTATAAACTGAATTACATTATTAAGTAATCCTCCGTATTTAAAATTAAAAAACTGATCTATATCTGATCTAAGCTCATGTTTGATTTTTCGAACCCCACCGTCAAGCGTGCTTTTTATCACAGCGGTCAGCTTTTTAATCTTTTGCTGATGCTGTTTTATCTTTGCAATGATTTTATCTGCATCCTGCGCATCTTTTGTCAAAACACCATGGTTTAATTGAATCCAGTTACTTATTCCTGAAGCAATAACTCCAAAACGTTCAAGATGATTTTTCAGCAGCAATGTATATCGCCTCTGTGTAAGCTTGTGGTTTAATGAAGTTTCAAACTGGCTGGTTCCCATGTCCGAAAAGGTAATAAACGCAGCCTCCTTTTCCCACTGCAAAAGCCTCTGTTTCTCCTTTTCCGGCAATCTTGTTTTTTGTGATTTGAACAGGTTATAAAGTGCGGAAAAACAATGAACCTCAGGATCTGTCTTGAGCAGAGAAAGTTCTTCTTTTATCCTTTCGGCAAGAGATTTAATATCCTCGATTGATTCATGTTCGCTGAAATCACAATTTATTATAAAGAGGATGTTATCCATAATCCCCATCTTCCTGATCATGGACAGAAATTTAATATCAGCCTGCCGCAATCCTGTTCTGCTGCTTACAATATAAATAATAAAATGGGTCAAAAGGAGATAATCCTGAATCATCGCAATATGAAGGGGGTTTGGAGAATCGCTTCCCTGGCAGTCTGCCAGTTCAACATTGCTGTCAAAGCGGACTGAATCGATTTCCAGTTCAATATCTTTTAAATAGACTGACAGGGACTCATCACCGACAAATGATCTGTGCTGGGCAAAAAGGTTTTCATCATACTGCATGGTTGTTGAATCTTCAGAAATAATCTCTTTAACAGCCTCATATCCCTTAAGGTAGGATGTTAAAAGAAGACTGTTAACATTCCTTGAATTATCGGCTATCAGATGCTTTCTGCTTAAAGAGCCAAGAATTTGTTGAAGATCTATCCTGTCCTTTTCCTGTCTGATATCAAACCCGTCATTTATTGATCGTTCTCTCAAGGGCGGAAGCAATACCATTGCCTGCTCCATGTCTGTATTTATTTCATTCCAGGACTTAAAATAAAGATTTGCTTTAAGTTGCCGCCCCTTACGTATCTTTGTCACAATAGAAGTAACAACGCCTGCTCCGCGTTTTAGATAATCATTTTTCAAAAGTGAGTTTACAAATGTACTTTTCCCGGATTTTATGGTTCCCACGACAGCGATCTTGATTATATCATCAGACAACTGCTTTTCGGTTTCAATGCAAATCTTCTTCCAATCGTCGAAAAATTGGACGTTTAATTCGGGAATTGATTCAGCAGCCGAAAACAAAGATAAAATATTTTGATTGATCTGCAACAATTCGTTTTTAAGAGAGTTATATGTATCCATAATAATAACGTGATAAGGAACACACCTTTCGCTAATTTTCAGTTTAGAGATAATGCGGGGTTGGTCATATTTTCGGCCATTAGCAAAAAAATCTATCTGCGGATTAATCTTTTTCCTGTTTTTTTTATTACACCTGCTGATGGCCAAAGTTAGAACCAAAGCCGATAATGCTTACACTCGATGATCAAGTTTTTTTATAAGTAGCTGAATTTGTCAGAATATAAAAGTTCTTTCAAACACATCATACTAATAAAATCAGTAGGTTATATAAAGATGATTTTTGAATAGCTCTAAAACTCGAACATCGAGTTATAGCCTTATAAAAGTGCTCATTTTTGCGCTAATATGCATCACGGCTCCAGGTGATGCTTGTTTGTGGGAATTATTTCATCTTCGTTCTTTAGGAGGCTGTCCGCGAATGGCTATTTTCCGCAATCTCTGTGCCCGCCTGTCGGCAGACAGGTCAGACGAAGATTTTAATCCTCAAAATACGTGGATGTATTCCTGCGCTTAAAATCTTCGCCTTTCTTGACCTTGCAAAAAATTTCTCATTCCCGGACAGCCTCCTCAGGCATTTTTCTCAATACTCATTA
>CAZRLQ010000113.1:0-7104 GCA_964600725.1 uncultured Desulfobacterales bacterium | reverse complement strand
ATTTCTATAATTCGCTGATATTAAAAGCATAATTTTCTTTTTGAAAATAGTTTATTCAGGTTTTAGGTTATAAGTTAGCAGTGATCACAACGCGGCATTGGCTTTAGGGCTGGAGAGTTAGCGCTTGCAAATTAGCACTCAAAAAGCCCCTGCCTTGAGGCAGGCAGCGGCCACGTTTTGCTTGTGTGATAACTGTCTTTAAGTAAAAATGCGCAGAAAAAAAAGACATAGTTATAAAAATCAAAAAAAGAAAAAAACAGTTTCTCCTGAGAGCAAGGAGAAAATAATTGCCCGGGTTAAAGAATTAACAGAGCCCCTGTGTGAATCGGAAGGAATGGAACTCGTTCATGTTGAATATCAGCGGGAGTCTGCGGGAAGAATTCTTCGCATCTATATAGACAGACCAGGTGGAATAAGGATTGATGATTGTAAGGTCATCAGCCGTCAATTAAGTGATCTTTTAGATGTATGTATTGAAATCGATGAAGCATTCAGTCTGGAAGTAACTTCGCCTGGATTAGACCGTCCCTTATCAAAAAAGGAAGATTTTGAAAGGTTCAAGGGGAATATTGCAAAAATCAGAATTAAAACACCTGTTAATGGACAAAAAAATTTCAAGGGTGTTTTGATAGGCATCTCAGATGAAATTGTAATATTAAAATCAAATGATAAAATAATTTCTATTAATTTCCAAGATATTAACAATGCGCGATTAGTTATGGACAACCCTTTGTGATTTTATTCAAAAAATTGAACGAAAATAATTATAATGGAGAAATTGGATGCTTACAGCAGATATAAAGCAAGTGATTGAGCAGGTAAGTCGTGATAAAGGAATTGATCGTGAAGTCCTTATTAAAGCTCTTGAAGAGGCTTTAAAATCTGCTGCCAGGAAAAAATATGGAAGCAAGATTGATATTGAGACTCAATACAACGAAGAAACAGGTGAGATAGAGGTGTTTCAGTTTCAGGAAGTTGTTGAAGAAGTTACTGAACCTGACCTTCAAATCAGCATTGAAAAAGGACGTGAACTCGATTCCGATTGTGAAATCGGCGACAGTCTTGGCATAAAGATGGATACAAGTTCTTTCGGCAGAATAGCCGCTCAATCAGCTAAACAGGTTATCATCCAGAAAATGAAGGATGCTGAGAAAAATGCTGTTTATAATAATTTTATTAACCGCAAGGGTGAAATCATAAATGGAATTGTTCAGCGCATTGAACGTGGTGACATTATTGTCAATTTAGGTCAGACAGAAGGAATTCTCAAGGTTCGCGAACAGATTCCAAAAGAGACTTATCGACGTGGAGACCGCATAAGGGCATATATTCTTGATGTTCAGCATGATTCACGGGGTCCCCAGGTAATACTGTCCAGGATATCAACGAACTTTATGATCGCTCTTTTCAAAACAGAAGTCCCCGAAATCGCAGAAGGCATTGTAAACGTAATGGCTGCCGCCCGTGAGCCTGGAAGTCGTGCGAAAATTTCCGTCACTTCAAATGATTCAGACATAGATCCTGTGGGAGCTTGTGTCGGCATGAAAGGAAGCAGAGTTCAAAATATTGTCCAGGAACTTAAGGGAGAGAAGATAGATATCATACCATGGCATGTGGACCAGGCAAAATTTGTTTGCAATGCTTTGGCGCCTGCCGAGATTTCCAAAGTTATTATTGATGAAGAGAATAAATCTATGGAAGTCATTGTTCCTGATGAATCACTTTCAGTAGCTATTGGAAAGCGGGGACAAAATGTAAGGCTAGCCTCAAAATTAACCGGCTGGCATCTTGATGTTAGAAGTGAGGAATCTTACGATAAAAATATGGAAAACGGATACAACTCTCTGATGAAATTACCGGATGTCGGCGACATTATGGCAGATAGATTGGTTGAAAAAGGATTCTTTTCCATTGAAGAGATCGCTTCTGCTTCAATAGATGATTTGCTTCAAGTTAAGGAAATTACTGAAAAAGAAGCCAGAAGGTTAATAGAAACGGCAAAAGAAGCTGTGACTCATTCGGATAAAGCTTATGATAAGTCAGCGGAAGCAATTGAAGATGTTATTAGAGAAAAAACAGATGGTGAAAATAACGGAATTAAAGAGGATCTAGATTCATAATAACCACAATGCCTCAATGGACACAACAAAGCATGAAAACAAAGAAGAGCTTAATGTTAATTTGACAAATCGTTAAAATTTCTCTACCCATCATTGCAGAACTCATAATTTTTATATAATTTTGTTATGATAATAAGGGATCCTATGTTTCCCTAAAATCGGCAAAACACTCAAAAAAGCTTATAGCGGTCAAAAACTAAGGGGGTTGGATGGTAAAGATCAGAATATATGAACTTGCCAGAGAACTTAATATGAATAATAAAACTCTTCTTGAAAAATTGAAGAGCATGGGTATTTCTGTGGGAAACCATATGAGTTCTCTGGATAATCAAACCGTGGCCATGGTTAAAGCTAACCTTTTCGGCACAAAAACGGATGCAGTAGAGATAACGCGGGTAAAACCAACTGTAATTAGAAGGCGGAAAAAATCTGCTAAAAAAGAACCTGTTTCAGCAATAGAAATCACCGAGCCTGTCTTGCATCCTGAAGAAGGTAAAGCTTTGGAAAAACCGTCTAAAGAAACTTTTGAAGTTGAAGAAACAGAGGCTGCGGAAAAAGAAGTTACTGAAACAGCTCCTGAAAAAGTTACCGAAGCAGCCCCTGAAAAAGTTGCGAGCAGCCTGAAGAGAGTTGATGCAAAGAGTCGAGATTTGCCGGAGCCATCTATTGAACCTGAAGTTGAGCCGCGAAAACCACCTGTTATCAAAAAGACTGAATCTGAAGAAATCCAAAAGAAGAAAACACCTGGCCTAAAAACCTTACAACCGCCTAAAATAAAAAAGAAATCAAAAAAGGAAACTCCTGCAAAGATTATTAAACTGGCCGTTGCTCCTGAAAAGAAAAAACCTGTTGAGATGGAGATAGCTCCGATCGAAAAGCCGGCAGAAGATGTTAAGCTTCCGAAAACAAAAGAGAGAACCGAAGAAGAAATATTGGCCGCCGAAGAAAAATCCTTTCCTGACAAGAAGCTCAAATCAAAAGAGATAAAAGGAGCCAAAAAGAAAGCGCCTTTTCGGAGAAAAGAAGTCGTTGAAGGAGATGCCTTGTATGCTAAAGAGAATCGATACCGAAAGGGCAAAAAATGGGCAAAAGAGGCTAAGAACTTTCAGGTGACAAAACAAAAAACCCAAATAACGACTCCTAAAGCTATTAAACGCAGAATTAAAATTGATGACGCCATTGTCCTTTCAGAGTTAGCAAAGCGAATGGGGGTAAAGGCAGGAGAAATAATCCGGAAATTGATGTCCTTAGGTGTTATGATAACCGTAAACCAGACAATAGACTTTGAAACCGCTGCACTTGTAGCTACAGAATTCAATTATGAACTTGAAAGGGCATCTTTTGAAGAGGAGACTGTCTTGCATCTGGAAAAAGATGATCCTGACAAACTAGTTTCAAGGCCGCCGGTTGTTACGATTATGGGACATGTGGATCATGGCAAGACTTCTCTTCTGGACGTAATACGTAAAACCCGAATAACGGAAATCGAAGCAGGTGGAATAACGCAGCATATTGGTGCTTACAATGTTTCCACAAAAAACGGTCAGATTGTTTTCTTGGATACCCCAGGGCATGAAGCGTTTACTGCAATGCGCGCTCGGGGTGCAGAGATTACGGATATCGTTGTCCTGGTTGTTGCCGCAGATGACGGAGTAATGCCTCAAACCATTGAGGCGGTTAATCACTCCAAAGCTTCAAATGTTCCAATTATTGTTGCCGTCAATAAAATTGATAAACCTAATGCAGAGCCTGATCGAGTTTTACGTGAACTTGCAGAAATAGGACTTGTCCCCGAAGAATGGGGTGGCAATACAATATTTGTTAAGGTTTCCGCTAAGAAAAATCAGGGTATTGAGGAATTGCTTGAGATGATAATTCTTCAATCTGAAATGCTGGAACTTGAAGCCAACCCTGATAAATTAGCTAAAGGACATGTAATAGAAGCAAAGCTGGATGCAGGCAGAGGCGCTGTTGCCAGTATACTTATTCAAGAAGGGACCCTTCATGCGGGTGATCCCGTTGTTTGCGGCATGCATTATGGAAAAGTTCGTGCCATGCTGAATGATAGAGGTGTCCATATAAATTCAGCCGGTCCTTCGACTCCTGTTGAAGTAGTCGGTCTAACAGGAGTTCCCACAGCAGGTGACGAATTTATTACACTTGCTAACGAAAAAAGCGCCAAGCAGGTCAGCATCCATAGAATACAGAAACAGCGCTCCAAAGAGCTGGCAAAGAGCAGCAGATTAAGCCTTGAGGGGCTTTTTGAAAAAATGAAAAAAGGCATAGCAAAGGATATGAACCTGATAGTTAAGGCAGATGTCGATGGTTCTATTGAAGCTATCAGGGATTCTCTTGTAAAACTTTCAAACGAAGAAGTAAAAATCAATATTATCCATTCAGCCACCGGGACGATAACTGAATCGGATATCTCTCTCGCCGCGGTATCTGATGCCATAATTATAGGCTTTAACGTTCGCCCCAACGCTAAGGTTTCTGAATACGCCGCCGAAGAAAATGTCGATATTCGATATCACAATATTATATATAACGTCATTAAAGAAGTCAAAGATGCCATTGTCGGTATGATGTCATCTAAATTTGAAGAAAGGTTATCAGGAAGAGCCGAGGTTAGAGAAACCTTTCATGTACCCAAGATTGGTATGATAGCCGGTTGTTATGTAACAGATGGAAAGGTCGAAAGAGGGAGTCTTGCACGACTGATTCGAGATGGAATTGTTTGTTATGAAGGCAAAGTTTCTTCTCTGCGCCGTTTTAAAGATGACGTCAAAGAGGTACAGAGCGGTTATGAATGTGGATTAGGCATTGAAAATTTTAATGACATCAAGGTTGGCGATATTATAGAATGTTATTATGTAGAAGAAATTAAACCTGAGTTTGATTAGTAAAGTTTTCATCTTCCCACAGAGTTTATCCGTGAAGGAAAAATTTTCGCCTGGTGCTGAGATTGCAGAAAAGAGATCTTTCCGGACAGAGTTCTGGTATACTTGCTCCATTTATCATAAAGAGTTAATCATGAGAAACAGGAAGTAAAAATCAAAGTGAGTTAAAGTTAATTGGTTGTCGGATTCGGAATTATTACATTCAGGCTGCATGACTGCCGGAGCCTGAAAAGTAAAAGAAAAATAGTAAAATCGGTCATCAACCGGTTGCGCAATAATTTCAATGTTTCAGTTGCAGAGGTTGACCTTAATGATATTCATCAGATGGCCAAAATCGGCTTTGCCCTGGCTGGCAACAATCGCAAGGTAATAAATTCAAAGATAGACAAAATTTTCAATAAGGCTGACGAGCTTGGGCTGGCTGAAATCATTGACACTGAAATGGAGATCATCAACATATGAAACCATTTGCACGGGCAGATAGAGTCAGCGGCCAGATTCAGAAAATTCTATCAGATATTTTAAAAAAAAAGATAAAAGATCCCAGACTGAAGATGACCACAATTACAGGGGTAAAAATGTCAAATGACTTAAGACTCGCAAAGATTTATTTTACCACCTCCGGCAGCATAACAAGCAGAGAAAGAGCGATAGAAGGATTTAAAAGCGCTGCTGGTTATGTTAAACGAACATTGGCAGCTCAGCTTGGTTTACGTTATATGCCCGAACTTAAATTTTTTTACGATAAATCTTTTGATTACGGGTTAAAGATTGAAAAAATGCTTAAATTAATAAAAACGGGCAATGGATAACCCGCCTTTCGCTATTTTTAAGAGATATGATTTAATTAATCAATTTTGTGAGCCAAAGTACCTAAGAGTTGCAGTGAAACGGGGAGACTGAATCTTTGGCCGATGCATAAAGGACATAAAATCCCTTGAGCAGCGTGTTATCAATTAACAGCCAAAGGCGTACCACAATTCTCCCTTTAGATACTTATAGCTTGGACGTAACATAATTTTAATGCGACGAGTGTAAAAAAACTAGCGAAATGTAAGGGATAAGATTATACATTATCTGAAGAAAGGAGGTCCAATCGATTTCACACACCGGGTTAAATGGTATTTTAGTCGTAGATAAACCGGCAGACATATCTTCGGCCGGAGTGGCCGCTTATGTCAAAAAACTGCTTGGAGTAAAAAAAATAGGGCATGCCGGCACCCTTGATCCTTTCGCGACCGGTGTTCTTATATGCTGCATTAACAAAGCAACCAAGATAGCCAGGTTTTTTTTGCATGATGAAAAAAAATATTTAGCAACTCTTCAATTAGGTGTCGAAACAGATACGCAGGATTTGACAGGTACTATCACTTCAATTTGTGACAGTATGGATGTTTCTGAAAAAGCCATACGCTCGGCATTTAAACAGTTTGAGGGAATGATAAATCAGCTTCCACCGGTTTTTTCAGCATTGAAGTTTAAAGGAGTTCCTTTGTACAGATTGGCACGGAGCGGAAGACCCGTTCAAAAACCTGCCCGCCCTGTCTTTATATCTAACAATAAAATTCTTGAGATAAATTTACCTTATATCCGTTTTGAAATTACCTGCTCTGCTGGAACATATATTAGAACTCTTTGTGCGGACATCGGTGCAAGACTGGGTTGTGGAGCGCATCTTAGAGAACTTAAGAGAATTAAAAGCAGTGGATTTACCATTGATAAGGCAGTTAGCCTAAAAGAACTGGAAAAACTTGCATTTTCCGGCAATATGCTCGGAAAAAGATTATTAGAAAAAATAATAAGTATGGCAGATGCATTGCATGGCATACCCGGACATGTTGCCGATGAATCTTTGACTGAAAAGATCAAATATGGCAAAATAATTACAAAAAGAGATTTTATGCCAAAGCATCTTGAAAACTCTGCAAAATTTATAAAGATCGTTGATAATAACAACGATCTTCTTGCTGTATTAAGTTATCAGAAGAAAAACAACAAATACGGTTATTGCTGTGTGTTCAGTTAACGAGTGTCCATCCGTAAATGAGGATTTTTGTTCAAGATCAAGGCCTGCATAACGCAGA
>CAZRLQ010000112.1:0-7159 GCA_964600725.1 uncultured Desulfobacterales bacterium | reverse complement strand
AACAGATTGAGTAGCTATATGCTGCGGTCAAAATAAAATGTTGGGACTTTTTACGAGTGCATCATTAGGTGGATTATCGAAATGAAAAAACTGATCTGTTCGGAATTTAAATCAGGGCGGCATTTTACTGGTCCGCTTCCTCATAATATGGACCTGATTACATCAATAGAAAATTTTTGCATTGAAAATTCAATTCATATGGCGGCATTTTCTCTGATAGGTGCTGTTTCATCTTTTACAATTGGATATTATGATCAATCACAAGAAGTTTATGTAACATTTAAGGAAAAAACACCTCTTGAAATCGTAAACTGCACAGGTAATGTTTCATGTAAAGATGGAAAGCCATTTATACATGCCCATATTCTCCTTGGTGACAAAGAGGGAAAAACAAAAGGCGGACATCTTTTTTCAGAAACGATTATTTTTGCCGGAGAAATAGATCTTCAAGAACTTATTGGAAAACCATTAAATAGAGTTCACGATAGTGCAACAGGATTGAAACTATGGAAATAAGTATCAAATTAACTAAGAATTTAAAACCACATCCCGATGATTCAAACTTGCCCTTTGGATCTATTTTTACTGATCATATGTTTATCATGAATTATAGCCCTGAAAAGTATTGGCATAACCCAAGAATAGAACCTTATTCTTCTATTATGATGGACCCTGCGGCGATGGTTCTTCACTATGGGCAGGCTGTATTTGAAGGTTTAAAAGCTTTTAGAACAAAATCAGATACCATTGTTCTTTTTCGAGCTAAAGACAATTTCAAACGGATGAATAAATCTGCTAAATCTTTATGTATACCTGAATTTGACGAGTCTTTTTTATTAAGCGCTTTGAAAAAACTTTTATCCATTGAAAAAGACTGGATACCAAAATCCCACGGAACATCATTGTATATACGTCCTACTATTATTGGAACAGATCCTTATCTTGGTGTCCGTGCTTCATATACCTATCAATTATTTATTATTCTTTCACCCGTTGGAGCATACTATTCAGAAGGTTTTAATCCTGTTAAAATATGGGTTACAAAAGATTATGTCAGAACAGTTCGAGGCGGCCTGGGAGAAGCCAAAACTCCCGCAAACTATGCTGCAAGTCTGTATGCAGGCGAAGAAGCTCACAAAAGTGGGTATACCCAGGTTTTATGGTTAGACGGTATCATGCAGAATTATATTGAAGAAGTTGGTTCAATGAACATATTTTTTGTAATTGATGGTGAATTAATCACACCCGAACTAACCGGAAGCATCCTTCCCGGCATAACGAGAGACTCTGTAATTGCCCTTGCAAAACTGTGGAAAATTCCTGTTGCCGAACGAAGAATAAGTATTGATGAAGTAATTGATGCGCACAATTCTAATAAACTGCAAGAAGTTTTTGGTTCCGGAACAGCCGCTGTTATTTCACCTGTCGAAGAAATTAAATATAATGATAAAATCTTAAAAATAGGTGACGGCAAAGTCGGTCCAATGGCAAATAAGTTTTTTAAATCCATAATAGATTTACAGTACGGCAATACCAAAGAAGATCCTTTTGGGTGGATCGAAACCGTTGATGTTTAACCTGCATTATTCATAAAGGAGTCCGTTGATTTACGGTCTTTTTGCCCGATCTCTGCGCCTGCCTGTCACGGTTGCGACGCAGACAGGCAGGCGCAGACAGGTTATGCGAAAAAAATGATCCTTACGGATATCAACTATATGCCTCCGGTTATTTTTTTCGCATGTCTTGATTTCGAACGAAAATCCTCATAAATCTGTTCGTATAAAAAATATGCATTTGAAAAATTCAGATACATTAAAACATCTTCCATCTTTTGTAACAAAAATGGAAAATGAAGGAATTCATCCACTTGTCATAGACACATTCTCCTGTTATTTTAAAAAAGCCGCCTCAGGTGAAACAGGACTTATATATGATAAAGATATAAGTCCTGTTGGGTTGGATGAAATTGAAAATATCAAAAATTTAGATAAATATGCGAAAACGGGAAAAAGAGTATTAAAAAAGAGTGTAATGATAATACTAAACGGAGGCCTTGGGACAAGCATGGGACTTACAAAGGCTAAATCTCTTCTTCCTGTTAAAGATGGCAAAACTTTTCTGGAAATAAAATTAAGACAGGCCGAACATTTTAATATATCGACGGCCTTCATGAACAGTTACAACACGCATAAAGATACAGTTGACGCCATTTCAAGTATAAATCCATCAATATCGACTCTTTTTTTTCTTCAGCATAAATTTCCAAAGGTATTACAAGAAGGATTATCTCCAGCAAACTGGCCCGAAGATAGAGATATGGAATGGAATCCCCCGGGACATGGTGATATTTATACTGCTCTTTATACGTCGGGCATTCTGAAACAACTTTTAGACGATGGAATTATTTATGCATTTATATCTAATTCGGACAACTTGGGGGCAACAATAGAGGAATCGATTCTTGGTTTTTTTGCAGAAAATAAATTTTCTTTTATGATGGAAGTTGCTGAAAGAACTCCCCATGATTTAAAAGGCGGACATCTTGCAAAACTTAAAGACAGCCGTTTAATTCTGCGTGAATCTGCGCAATGCCCTGTAAAAGAACTGAATGCCTTTAGAGATATTGGGATTTACAGATTTTTCAATACAAACAATATCTGGATAAACTTAAAATTCTTAAATGATTTTATTGAAAAAAAAGAAATAATTCAACTTCCCATTATAATGAATCCCAAGACTTTGGACCCAAGAGATGAAAAGAGTCCAAAAGTTTATCAAATTGAAACCGCAATGGGGTCAGCTATCTCTGCTTTTGAAAATGCAACAGCCATCAGGGTAGCAAGATCGCGGCTCATACCGGTAAAAAAATGTAATGATCTTTTGTCGGTAAGATCAGACTGCTTTATTTTGACAAAGGAAAACAGACTGATTGTAAATCCAGCCAGAAAGTTAGATAAGTTACCCGAAATAAAATTAGATCCTTTATACTACAGCAAAATAGAAATGTTTGACAAAAGGTTTGAGAATGCCATTCCTTCACTTATAGATTGCAAGTCTCTAACCATAAAAGGGGATGTGCTTTTCCAAAAAAACGTAACAATAAAAGACGAGGCTGTGATAAAAAACAGCCGCCCATCACAAGCTGTTATTAAAGAAGGGATGGTTATAGATGGCGAGGTAACACTGTAATCAGATGATTGTCGCCGGAAGATTTTCAAAATGCGGCTTTCCTCTGAGATTGTCCGGCAAAGTGAGAATTTTAGCCTTCCCTATTCGGACTAATAGATCGGTGCCGATACAGGACGCTCCCTATATTGCACCAATAAAGCTAAGCCGGAAAATTAACGGAGCAGCGCTTTGTCTTTAAAAACCGCATAATACTTCATCACCTTTTTTACATAATCTTCTGTTTCTTTTATTGGCGGAATTTTATTGCCGCGATGAACTCTGTCAGGTCCTGCATTATATGCTGCAAGCGCAAGAGGCAGCTTACCTTTAAAGAGGGTTAAAAGACTTTTAAAATAGGTTGCGCCTCCATTAATATTTTCCCATGGGTCAAAAGGATCATTTATATTAAGAACTTTAAAATTAGCCGGCATGATCTGCATTAACCCAACAGCTCCCGCCCTTGAAACAGCCTTTGGATCAAAATTCGACTCAACCTTTATCATAGCCTTTAATAAAGAAAAATCCACACCATAAGTTCCGGATGCTTTCTTGATGATATGGTCATATCTGTCTGTAGAAATTGAATATGTCGCTGATTTTTCCTTTAAATACAGCCTATATCTCATTGATGTCGGAACATTTGTAAAATGGATAACACCTTCCTTGTCCGTAAACATGTAAATATCAGCATAAGTTGATAAAGCAGATAAAAACGGAAAGACAGCAGTAAAAAAGATAAAAATAAACAAAGATTTTACTTTGCGAAGAATCATTTGGCTATCGTTCAAATTTTGTCCTTTGTAAGAGCCTGTTTGAAAACTTTCTGCTTTATCAGGGGCAAGCAAGACAAAAATTTTAGCCTTGCAAATAGATCGAATATAATCTGAAAAATCAGCTAAATTCCTAAAGTGTCCTGCCGCCAAATATTCTTGACCCGATATTTTGAGTTCGTCTGTTCATCAAAAAAACTTGAATTTTCATGTTATCAGCCCGTATTTCTCATCAATCCTTCTCTTCATAAAGTCTGATCATAATTATTGTAAAATTTTCCATTATCTTAAATTGAAAAAAGAGACGGATGTTATTTATATGTTTAACTTCATCGCAGTGAGGCAGGAGACTCCTTCCAAATCTTTTATTTAAGAAAATGGAAAATACCGCTTCATTGAGTCTTAAGGATAAGTAGATTATTGAAAAATTACAAAAATCAATGACAAAATCAAGAAATTTATCTATAATAAAATTTTAATAAAAGGGTATGATCAGGCGCCTGTAGCGGAAAGACGTTTAATGAAAGATTGTTTGAAGATAACGAGCACAAGCAAGAATATCCGGATGGCTTCCTGATGGTGTATGGAAGACTGCCGTCGAATTTTAATTTTTTACTAAACCATCCAGATCAATAAGCCTGTTAATTTATGGTCTTTTCGTCCGATCTCTGAGCCTGTGCGGTGTACCTGTCTGCGTGCAGGCAAGCACAGGCAGGTTCAGACAGGTTATACGAAAAGAATAATTCTTACGAACCCCATGCCTCAGCGGGCACAACAAAAAATGAAAATGAGGCGGCGCTTAGAAATCCATTTTATAAATAGCTAAAATTCCTCTATTTATCATTCAGAATTCATCATTTTTCATATTCATATAAAATAATGACTTCCGAAAAACAAAAACCGGCTGTTATCGTTATTTGCGGGCCCACAGGTGTGGGCAAGACTTCTGCAGCAATACAGATAGCTGAATCTTTTAATGGAGAGATTATAAGCGCTGACTCAATGCAGATATACAGGCATATGAATATTGGGACAGCCAAACCAACCCCTTATGAACAGGCTTTAATTACACACCATATGGTAGATATTGTCGAACCTTATGAACCTTTTAATGCCGCACGGTTTACCGAGATGGCAGGCCGGTTGGTCAGCGAACTTTATGAACGCGGTGTGACTCCATTTCTTGTCGGTGGTACCGGACTTTATATCAAAGCATTGCTGAGCGGTCTTTTTCAGTTTAATGGTTTCAGTCCTGATGTGAGGATTAGGTTAAAGAAAGAGGCAAATCTTCGGGGCACGATTTTTCTCCACAAGAATCTTTCAATATGCGATCCTGTTTCGGCAAAAAAGATTCATCCAAATGATGCATACAGAATTATAAGAGCCCTTGAGGTATATAATATTACGGGAAAGCCTTTATCTGAATATCATAACTCACACAATTTTTCAGATCAGCCGTTTAGAGTTCTGAAAATAGGTCTTTATCTGGATAGAGAAGTTCTATACGATCGTATCAACGACAGGGTTGATGCAATGATAGAAAAAGGCTTTGTCGACGAAGTCAAACGGCTGCTTGGTATGGGTTATTCGCCTGACCTTAAACCGATGCGGGCCTTCGGCTATCGCCATCTGATCGATTTTTTTAATGGAAATCTTGAGTGGGATGAAGTTTTGCGTACCTTTAAACGAGATACAAGAAGATATGCAAAACGCCAGATGACATGGTTCAGAGCTGATTCAGACATCAAATGGATGAAACCGGGAGATTTAAAAAATATGATCCGGTTGATAGAAAATTTTTTATAGACAGCTCTTTCGTTAATAAAAATAAGGGGAAAAAAATGGATGATCAATTTGACCAGTTTGTGAATAACTTACAAGAACAGATTTATATGGAAACAAAAGAAACCTTTGGAGAGACAGTTTATAAACGTTGGAGATATCCGCTTTACATGGGAACTATAAAGAATCCAAGCGGATATGCGATTTTAAGAGGAAGTTGCGGAGATACCTTTCAGATTTTTCTTAAATTTGATAAAGACAGGGTCACAAAAGCCTCTTTTCAGACAGATGGGTGTGGACCAAGCATAGCATGTGGTTCATTTGCTGCTGAGATGTCCATCGGGAAAACATCCGATGAACTTATGGACATAACGGGTGAGTCCATCTTGAAAGAATTAGGAGGACTTCCGGAAGAAAATGAGCATTGCGCATTTCTTGCCGCTGAAACTCTTCACCAGGCAGTAGATGACTATATGATTAAGCAAAATACAGATTGATACGATCTTTTTATGCGCAAGGCATAAGTTGATTGACACCGGCAGACCGGCGATTATCGGCTTTAACGATTGAAAATCTTTTCAAATTCAGAAAATTTTTTACAAGCTGAAATCCATATTCCGTAAGAAAACTTTCAGGATGAAACTGAACGCCATGAAGTGGCAGCTCTGGATGGGATAAACCCATTATTACGCCACTTTGACTGCGAGCAGTTACCATAAGCTCACTTTTGGAAAATTTTACCATAAGTGAATGATAACGGGCGGCAATAAAGGGCGAAGGAATATTTTTGAAAATACCCTGTTTATTATGCTGTATCCTGCTTGTTTTCCCATGCATAGGCACCGGTGCCCGAACGGTACTTCCTCCAAAAGCCTCATTTATGCATTGCAAGCCCAAGCAGACGCCCAGGACAGGAACTTTTTTGTAAAAACATTTTATAAGAGGAATCGAAATACCCGCATTCGCAGGATCCTTGGGACCAGGGCTGATAAGTATATAGTCAGGATCAAATCCTTCAATCTGTTTAAGAGAAACCTTGTCGCTTCTATACACGTCAATTGAAAGATTAAACCGCATAAACATCTGTACAAGATTGTAAGTAAAAGAATCGTAATTATCTATTACAATCAGTTTTGGTACAATTGGTTTTGAAGCAATCTGTTTTGGCAAAGCAAAAATTCTCCATAAGAGTTATACAAAATGTTTGAAACCGCCTCCTTTTTGCCCAATAGTTGATTTATGATCTTTTCGCCCGATCTATGCGTTATGCGAAAAAAATAATCCTTACGAATATCAACTATATGCCTCCGGTTATTTTTCCCGCATGCCTTGATCTCGAACGGAAATCCTTATAAATCAACAGACTCATAAATAACCGCTGTCCTTTTTTTTCATAAAGACGGTAAAAAGCGGGTTTTTCAGGGCAAAATAAAAAAAGC
>CAZRLQ010000111.1:0-7272 GCA_964600725.1 uncultured Desulfobacterales bacterium | reverse complement strand
AAAGGAAAAGCGCCTTTCTTTTCAACCTGTTTTATATTTTACACAATATGTTTTATACTACCTAAGATTTTACAAAATACAAGTATTTTTTTTTAAGTTTGGTCGTTCATTTTCCGATTAACAAAAGTAACAATAAAGAAATCTTATAATTGATGAAATTTTGACTAAAATCATGAAATAGAAAACTCACCTAAAAATAGGCATCTTTCATAAATGCTCAAACTTGGTTTACTAATCAATATGTTGTGATGTTGTGGCAAAAAATTGATTTTTCGGCTTTTTACGAAACTACCAAATTTGAAGGATGCCTAAAAATATTATTAAAGAGTATTATTATGCTGTTTGAGAAAAAAGATCAGCTTATTGGTTTAGATATTGGTTCCAGATCTTTGAAAATAGCTGAGATAAAAAAAACAAAAAAAAATTACAAACTTAATAAATTCGTTATGGCCGATATTGTTTCGGGTTCTATTGAAGAGGGTGTGATAAAAAAACCGAAAGAGATAGCGGATTCTATGCGTCAATTATGGAGTTCTTATAATATAGGGTTGCGTAATGTCGCTATTTCTGTCGGGAGTTATTCCGTTATTGTCAAAATAATTAATATGCCGGCTATGGGTGAAGAACAGCTCCAGGAGTCAATACAGGCTGAAGCTGAACAGTATATTCCCTTTGACATCAGTGACGTTTATCTTGATTTTCAAGTGCTTGGTGAAAACACAAACAATTCAAACCAGATGAACATCCTTTTAGTTGCAGCAAAAAAAGAGATAGTAGATAATTATATTGATCTTGTACAAATGGCGGGTCTTAACCCTTGCATAGTAGATGTTGATGCTTTTGCACTGCAGAATATCTATAAAATTAATTATGAGACAGGAAATGAAAATATTGCATTAATTGACATAGGAGCAAGTAAAATATCATTGAACATTCTTAAAGATAATTCCTCAATATTTATAAGGGATGTTGCACTTGGATCAGTACAAATAGATCAGAAAATCGTTTCTCTTTTAGACTGTTCTTTAGAAAAAGCTGAGAAAATTAAACTCAGCGGTCAGTCTGATGAAATATCTTCCGAAGATTTGAGAAAGGTTGTATCTTCGGTGGAAACAGAGTGGTGTAATGAGATAAAACGAGCGTTTGACTTTTTTTATTCTAATTATCCTGATGATGAGATAGCAAAAATCGTTTTGAGCGGGGGTGGAGCCAATAATAAGGAATTTTATAAGTTTTTGGCCGAGGAAACATCAGCCAAAGTGGAAACAATCGATCCCTTCTCAAGTCTATACATAGATGAAGACAGATTTGATTCATCTTATCTTAAAAAAATAGCTCCTCAGGCCTCTGTCAGCTTAGGGCTTGCAAACAGAAAAGTTGATGACAAATGATACGAATAAATCTGATCCCTTTTCGTGCAAAACGGAAAAAAGAAAATATACAACGACAGGTTTCTCTTTTTCTTCTCTCTATTATCTGTCTTGTTTTGTTAATGGTTTACGGTGTTATGCATCTTAATAGCAAGATTAAGGAAGTTGATGCCAAAGTTAAGGATATTAAAATAGAATATGCCAAAGTTGAAAAGAAGGCAAAAGAAGTAGATAAGATAAAAAAAGATCTTAATTTTTTAAATAAAAAAACGGATGTTATAAAGAATTTGCTATTAAATCGGACAGAACCGGTTGTTCTTCTCGATACAATGCCAAAGATAGTGGTTGAAAAACGGATGTGGTTTACCGGTTTTGAAGCTAAGGGATATGTCGTTAGTATTAAGGGAATTGCGATAGATAACAAGACAACGGCGGATTTTATGACACGTCTTGAAGACTCAGGACTTTTTTCCTCTGTAAACTTAAAGACTTTGAAACAATCGAAGCTGAAAAACGGTATGAATCTTAAAGGTTTTGAAATCACCTGTAAAAAGGTGCCTTTGAAAAAGGATGATGGAAAAAAGGCAAAAAACAATGGAAAAAATTAATATTTCTTTAAAATCATCTGATGATTTTTTCGGGAAAATAGAAAAAATTTCAAAGGCGCAAAGGATATTTATTTATTGTGCAAGTATGACGCTGCTTATAGGATTATTTGCGTATTTTATCTATCTTCCGAGAATGAAAATTATCAAGGGATTGAATAAAGAATATCAGCAGTGGGAAGAAAAGCTTGTATCCGCAAGAAATAAAGCTGCTCAGTTGAATAAATACCGCGCAGAGATGAAAAAGGCGGAACTGCAATTCAGGGAAGCAAAAGAAGCACTTCCGGAGAAAAATGAGATACCTGCGCTCCTTACAAGTATTTCGCAATCCGGTCAGGATGTGGGTCTGGAATTTCTTTTGTTTCAGCCAAAATCTGAAATAAATAAAGGCTTTTATGCTGAAATTCCGGTATCGATTAAAGTTACGGGGAGTTATCAAAATGTTGTGTTTTTTCTGGATAAAATTGCAAGTCTATCCAGAATTGTCAATGTTATGGATATTAAGATAAGCCCCTCCAAAGACAATAAAACTTCAGGTAAAGTAAATAAGCTCATCACTGAATGTACGGCTGTTACTTACAAATTTGTTGAAGCTTCATCCAAGAAAGTTTCAACAAATAAAAAACAGAAGAGATCATAAATTATGTGTAAATATCCGGCACTAATATACAATGCAGTTTGTTTTTTATGTTTCTTTTTCATTCTTTCAGGATGCGATAACCCTTCTGATACTGCAAAAGATTTTAGGGTAATTACAAAAAAAATAATCGTTCAAAAAGATGATACAACCCAAAAAAATGAATCAGACAAAATCAAACAATCAGTTATTGTTTTGCAAAAAAAGGGGGTCAAGCAAAGACCGGACATTTTTCATAAAGTGAAAGAAGATGCGACAAATCAGAAGGCAGTCTCTGCCGCACCGGTTATTACAGCTTTGCAAAAAGAAGGGGATAAGGCAGCGGCTGGTGCAAAGGCTTGCATTAATTACAATATTAAAGATGATATTGTAAAACAGAAAGATATTTCATCTGCTTTTGCAAAAGCAGTTCAAGAAAATAAATCTCCAAAAAAGAAACCCTTTGACATCGCTGCTGTTTTAAATCCAAGAAATATGATTGATCCATTTTTGCCTCTCTTTAAGGATAAATCTGAACCGGTAAGTCACACAAAGAAAAAAAGAAAAAAACGTACAAGCTTAACACCTCTTGAAAAAATAGATTTGAGCCAGCTTAAGCTTACCGGAGTGATTCGGGCATCAAGCGGAAACAAGGCGCTTGTGGAAGAAGCTTCCGGAAAGGGTTATATTGTCGATAAAGGTACATATATTGGAACCCGTTCAGGCAAGGTGGTAAAAATAAAAAAAGATCGCATTGTTATTGAAGAAGAAATTGAGGATTATACCGGCAAAATTATTATCCGTAAAAATGAACTAAAACTTCAGACCCTCCCTGGAGAGATATAACATGAATTACATTACTATGATAAAATTGATAAGAAATACCGCTTTAACAATTTTTATGGGCTGTTTTATAACAATCTTTGCAGGATGTGCCTCATTAATTCCAGCAGACGATGTCGAAAAATCCGTAGTTGAACCAAAAAAACTTATTACCGATATAAAAATAACAGAGAACTCTGAATCCGCTTTATTACTGATTCAAGGAAACCGCCCTCTTGAATACACATCTGTCAAACAAATATCCCCAATGGGCGTAATCCTTTATTTTCCCGAAACATCCCTTGGCAGTATAAAAGATGAGTATAAGCCGGAAAGCCCTGTAATCAAATCGATTAAGGTCGTTAAATTTAATGAAAAAAACAATAATATAAAAAGAATTGAAATCTTATTAAAAAAAGATTTCAATTATTATGTCAAAAAAGAGAATTCATCTCTTGAAATATCATTTAAAAAATCATCCGACTCAGATAGACGTATTGAAGCTGCAAAAAGAGATTCCTCTAACAGAAATTCAGACATTAAAGAGAAAATAACAGATAAAAAGAGATTTCCATCTGCAACCTTCTTAAAATCAGTTCAGGCAAAGCAACTTGAAAAAGGTGTTAGAATTGATGTTAAAGCTGATGGTATGATTAATGATTTCAAAAAGTTTAACATTGCCAGTCCCTCGCGAACTGTTTTTGACATATTTAATATAAAAAGCCTCTACAAAAATGATAAGTCGATTCCTGTTAACAGCGATTGTGTAAAAAGTATTCGGTATTACAGTTATCCTGACAGAATACGGCTCGTGCTTAATACAAAAAAAACATATCTGCCCACAGTTTCAGCTTATCCTGAGAAAGAAGGTCTTAGCATTTATGTAGGAACAGGGAAGGAAAAAGAGAACAATTCAACAATAAAACTGGTCAAAGCTGATAAAAACAGTCCGAAGGAAAATAATATCAAGCCGGAAGAATTCGCATGGATTGACCGTCTGGATTTTTTAAGCGAAGAAGCGGGCAGATCCACGATTATTATAGGAACCACAAAACCTGTAAAATATAAGATTAAAAAATCAGGCAGCAAAAAGCTGCTTTTAAATCTTTTAAACACAAAACTTTCCGATTATCGAAAAAGACCGCTTATTACGACCGGATTTGAAAGTGCGGTTGACCGGATAACACCTTCCCGGACATCTTCGATGAAAGACAGTTCAGTAATTACAATCGAACTTCGTGAGACTGTACCATACCTTGTTGAACAAAAAGATAATCTTCTGATGGTTCATTTTGATGCATCTTCTGTTGCTCCGAAACCTTTTGAACAGGCTGGACTTTTGGCCCGGAAAAATGTTGTATCTAAAGGCCTGAGCGAACCATTGGAAACCGGAGTCGGTTCAAATGCTGATTTGAAAAAAATAAAAAAGGTACGTAAAACTGAAAAATATGAAACAGCCGGCAAATATACAGGAGAAAAAATAGCTCTCGATTTTTACGAAACCGATATCAAAAACGTGTTTCGTATAATAAGAGCTGTAAGCAAAAAGAATTTCGCAATTGACAAGAACGTCAAAGGCAAGGTTACTTTGGCTTTTGAGAATCCGGTTCCATGGGATCAGGTGCTAGATCTGATTTTAAAGATGAACAATCTTGGCAAAATAAATGAAGGAGAAATAATAAGAATTGCCACGATTGAAGACCTCAAGAAAGAAGAAGATTTAAAACAGGCAAAGTTAGCCGCGGAAGAGAAAACAAAAAAGCAGCAGGAAGCCTTGGAGCCGCTCATTACAGAATATATACCGGTGAACTATGCCAATGCAAAAGATGAAATGCTGCCACATCTGGAGAATTTGATAACAAAAGGACGCGGCAGTCTTAGTGTTGATGAGCGTACCAACCTTATCATCATAACAGATACATCCGGAAAAATAAAAAAAGCCAGAAACATAGTTAAAAAGCTCGATATGGTAACGCCCCAGGTACGAATTGAGTCAAGGATCGTTGAGGCTAATACCGATTTTTCTAGATCGATCGGTATTGATTGGGGAGTCGCGGGTAATACAGGCAACAATCTTACTGACGGCATTTTGGGCTATGACCTGGCAATGAACTACCCTGTTGCAAGTACTTCAAGCATAGGATTTGATTTTCTCAGACTCGGAAATACACCATTTTATCTAAATGCAAGGCTGACAGCAATGGAATCCATGGGAGACGGAAAGATAATTTCCGCTCCAAAAATTTTGACACTTGACAACAAAGAAGCTTTAATAAAACAGGGAGTCGAAGTTGCCTATCTTGAAAGGGACGACAGCGGCGGTGCAACAGTTAAGTTTAAAAGCATTGATCTTGAGATGAAGGTTATACCCCACATAACTCTTGATGATCGCATCTTGTTAAAAATATCTATAGTCAAGAATGATCTCAAAACCTATGTAGATAATATACCGACATTAACAACCAAAGAAGCCAAAACCGAGCTTCTGATTAATGACGGAGACACTATTGTAATAGGAGGGATTATTAAAACAAATAAATTCGAAAACATAAATGGATTTCCCTTTTTATCAAAAGTTCCTGTCCTTGGATGGTTGTTCAAATCGAACATAAAGACCAGGGAAAAGCAGGAGCTTTTAATATTTATCACTCCCAGTATAGTCAGGCTTGATAAATTCAGTTTGGCCAAAAATTAATCAATAAAGCTTGAAAAATAAAGCAGGTAAGAGGGAAACAGCCGTTTTTTGGCTGTTTCCCTCTGGTGCATTATTCAATACTGTCTGTATCCGGTTATCCTCTGGCGGGTTGCTCACAGTAGAGTCAGCCTTAAGTTTCGCCGAATGATGACTATTTTATGTATCTAAGCCACATCCCCTTCATTAACCCCCTGATTTCCCAATGCACGATGTAACGACTGTAGCCTTCCAATCTTAAATAATTATTTAACCTTCCTTAAAGAATCATTTTCACAGTCTTTGCAAATGGTTTTACGACAATTTGATAGAGCATTGAAAGATTTTTTTAAAAAAGAAAAGGAGTTTCCTTCCTTTAAGAAGGAAATGTTACTAAAGGATAGTTTCACCTGCCCGCAAAGATGGAGACTTGGAAAGGAGTTTGTTTTTATACCTAAGATTGAGGAAGTAAAATGGATAAAACACAGGGCATTAAAAGGCAAGCCTAAATCCATCACTATTTCTCAAGATGGTAATAAGTGGTATTGTTCCGTTTTGTGTGAATATACTATACCAGATAAAGAAAAAAGATATGATAATGTTGTTGGATGTGATGCTGGCTTAAAAGAGTTTGCCACACTATCCGATGGAACTGTCATAAGTAATCTCAGGCATATTAAAAAATATGAAAAGAAGTTGGTAAAAAAACAAAGGAGATTGAGTAAAAAACAAAAGGAAAGTAAAAATAGATTTAAACAAAGGTTGAAAGTTAGAAAAATTCAAAACAAAATAAGAGACACCCGTAAGGATTTTCTACATAAAATATCTGATTTAATAGCCAAGAATTATGATGGGATAGCTGTAGAAGATTTAAATGTTAAGGGAATGATGAAAAATCATTGTCTTGCTGAATCTATTGGTGATGTTTCATGGTCAGAATTTAACAGACAACTTGAATATAAATGTAGATGGAATTTCAGACATTGCATAAAGACTGGAAGATTTGAACCTACAAGTAAAACCTGTTCAAATTGCGACTATATGCAAAAGATGCCTTTGAGTAAAAGAATTTTTAATTGTCCTAATTGTAGAATTTCAATAGATAGAGATTTAAATGCTTCTATAAATATTAGAAATACAGGATTTAATATGCTGGGGCACAGCAGAATTTACGCTTGTGGAGATGGT
>CAZRLQ010000110.1:0-7367 GCA_964600725.1 uncultured Desulfobacterales bacterium | reverse complement strand
TAATAACTCACAAACTCATACTTTACAACTCACAACAAAAACAGCTACACACGTCACAAAAACAGCTACACACGTCCGCCGCTCCATCTCAATTTGGTTTTAAGTACGTCAAAGTAATGCCGGCCAGGGATCGATATCATGTTGACGGGATGAAGGCCTTTTTGGATAATAATTGTATCCTGGTCGCTGATCTCAAGACCTTCCTGACCGTCGAAGGTCAGCATAATATCGGAGGTTTTTTTTTCGAGCCTGATCTTTATAGAGGATGTGTCAGGAACAATCAGCGGCCGGTTTGTCAAGGTAAAGGGGCAGATCGGCGTCATTATAATTCCAGGTACCTCAGGATGAATGATCGGACCGCCTGCGGCGAGCGAATAAGCTGTCGAGCCTGTAGGAGTTGCGACTATAAGACCGTCGGCCCTGTAAGTGGTCAAATAATGATCATTGATATATGTTTTAATCTGGGCAAGCCTGGCAATGGCCAGCTTGTTTATTACTATATCGTTCAGCACTGTTTCGCTGGCAAAATCCTTTCCATTCCTGAGGACTTTTACCAGAAGGCGCATCCTCGGTCTTGTGATAAATTCATTATTTAAAATCAGTTCAGCAACAGAAAGCAGGTCTTCCGCCACTGTCTCCGCTAAAAAACCGACTTCGCCGAATTTGACTCCAAGAATCGGAATGCTCTGGTCACCAATCCAGCGAACAGCGCTCAGAAAAGTTCCGTCTCCACCCAGGACAAAAACGGAAAAGAGGTCGGGCGGCGCAATGGATGACGAACTGCTATTTAAAAGTTTTCGGTCTTTCAGGAAGTTCTCTTTTTTTACAACCTCTATCTCTTTTGATCTGAGCCACCTTTCAAATTCCTCGGCCTTCTGGTTTGCCTCGGCATCTATTTTAACGACCAAACCGATCTTTTTCAAAGTATAAAGATAACTCCTGTAAGTTGATTAATTTAGCGCACCTTCGGGCAAACATAAGTTTCCATGTGTGAACTAAAGTACCTAATAAAGCTGATGAATACCCTTCGGCCTGTCTGCGGCAGGCAGGTGTTGCTGATTTTAATTTTTTATTAGACAATTTTGTTCACTTTGTTTCAGGCTGAAGTTGAAATTAAACACTAAATATCTCTAATCCGCCTGTCTGCGCACAATGCACAGGCAGGACGAAAGCGTAACGCTCTTAACAATTACCCTGCTTTTTCCATTCGATGTTCGGTGTTGGACGTTCGACGTTCGATGTTCATCTTTTCAGTTCTTCTTGGATAAAAACAACTTAGCGCTTATGCCTCTGCCCCTCCTCACCGTTTCATCCACTCTTCCCTTCTCCCTTTTCCCGTCTCTCTCCCTCACCGCTTCCCCCTTTTTCCCCTTCCCCGTCTCCCAATTGCTGAGCATCCATAAGCCGATTACTGTACCTGACCGGATAAACAATACCGCCTTGAATCGATTTGTATTTTTCATCAAGATTTGAAAAATTCTTTTTGAACCTGTCCCTTACAGCCTGGAGGGAGGGGCTTTTGCGTATGGATTTCCCGTTTTCCATCACCTTTTCTAAAAGCGGCTCTCCTTTATCGATAACTTCATCTCTTAGTCCAAGGTAATCCTCGATATACCGTCCATCTTTATCCGATATTCTAAAAACCTGTTTTCTGCCTGCCAGAGTGATTTTGCCGGGGCTGAGTTTTCTTATATTCCGATCTTTGAAATGGACCATTTTATAAACAATGTCCATATATGGCGCATCCTCGGATACCCCCATCTTTGTGCCGACACCAAAGGCATCGATTTTCGCCCCTTTGGAAATCACGTCCGCGATCTTAAATTCGTCAAATCCGCTGCTTGCAAATATTTTGACATCAAAAAGTCCGGCATCATCCAGTATCTTGCGCACCTTTCGGCTCAAACCGACCATGTCGCCACTGTCAAGCCTTACACCGATTAAAGTCTTCCCCTTTTTCTTCATTTCCGCTGCTGCTTTTACGGCAATTTCAGCTCCTTTTACCGTATCAAAGGTATCTATGAGAAATATGGAATTTTTTGGAAATGTCTCTGAAAAAGCGGTAAATGCTTCAAGTTCACTGTCAAATGCAGTAACAAAAGAATGGGCCATAGTTCCTGAAACAGGTATGTCGTAAATCTGTCCGGCAAGAAGATTGCTGGTTCCTGCAAAGCCTGTCATATAAGAAGCACGGGCAACCTTGATACCGGCATCGCTTCCCTGCGTTCTGCGGAGCGAGAAATCTATTAAAGGACGGCCCGCTGCTGCGTGTATACATCTTGCCGCCTTTGTGGCGATTATGGTTTGAAATCCGATTGTGTTGAGCAGAAAGGTTTCAAGGATCTGCACCTCGATTAAATTTGCCGTGACTTCAAGAAGAGGCTCATTTTTAAAAAAGATCGTCCCTTCAGGCATTGCGTAAACCTGTCCGGAAAAGCGGAGTTCCTTTAAAAATGCAATAAACTCCGATGAAAACAATCCGGTCTTTTTCAGATATTCGGTATCTTTATCAGAAAGATGAAACGATTCAAGCCAGGCTAAAGCATCTTCAAGACCTGCTGCAACGAAAAAGCTTCTATGAGGCGGATATTTTCTGATAAAAAGAGAGAACGTGGCGTTGGCAAGAATCTGATGTTCAAAATAACCGGCAGCCATTGTAAGTTCATAAAGATCGGTAAAGAGCGGGCTTATTCTTTGGGATGAGGTCATACAATATTCACTCCGTATATTTTCTCCATTCTTTTCAGGGAAAATTCATGAAATTCAGGATCGAAATCAGCAACCCCTTCAACAGGAATCGTCACTGTATAATCACGGTTTGCAAGCCCTCCGGCAGTGTCCATGACGCAGATCGAAGTACATACACCTACAACTTCCAATTCATCGACACCGGCTGTTTTTAAAACCTTTTCCAGATCTGTCCCGTAAAACCCGCTGTAACGCTTCTTGCTGATTATCTTTTCTCCGGATTCCGGAGTAAGTTCAGGTATAATCTCACCGCCCCAGGAACCGGTTATGCAATGAGCCGGAAACTTTTCAAACTCTTTATCATCTTTGTCATGGGAATCTCTTATGTAAATGACAAGATCTTTGTTTTTTCTATAAGCATCAAGCCTTTTCCGAATAAAGGGAATGATTGCCCGTGCTCTTTTTCCGCAATATAGAGCACCATTTTTATCGATAAAATCATTTAACATATCGACGATTATCAAGCCTTTCCTTGACATAAGATGCCTCCTTTTGAGTTATGAACGGTGAGGTGTGAGTAAGGATTCAGAAGTATAAAACTCATCCCTCACCACCATAATTCAAAACTCACAACTCAATAGTCACAGACAACTGTCAATACTTTAAATCCGCATATTCCACCCATCCGCCCGCTTTAACAAGTGCCCTGTCAAACTCTGAAATTGAAAAAGAGACTTTTTTATTTTCCCCATTTGCTTTTACCGTCAATTCGTTTCTCTCAAGATCTGTTTCAACAAAGGTTTCTTTGCCGGAAAAGAGCGTAAAAATCTGATCGATAATCCGGGCGGAAAGTTCTACGGCCATCATGCCGCAGTTAAACATATTCTGCTTGAAAATTCTTGCAAAACTTTCCGCTATAACCATATTTATTCCATTTACTTCCAGGGCCCAGGGAGCATGTTCCCTGGAAGAGCCGCATCCGAAATTAGCTTTTGTGATTATTACGCTCTTTTCTTGAATATCTTGCCAGGGGGTAAATCCTTCTAATTTAAGATCCTCCAGAAGATAAGGCTTAAGAGCCTCCCTGGAAATTTCCGTCAAATATTTTGCAGGAATAATTTCATCTGTATTGATATCCGATCTGTCAAGAAAAAGAGCTTTTCCGCTGAAGTTTTTCATCGTTTTTCCTTTTATCATCTTTACCTTTATACATTGTAAAATCAAGGACTTGCAATATGACCGGCAATGGCTGTAGCCGCAGCAGTTGCCGGGCTCATCAAATGAACCATTCCGCCTTTGCCCATACGACCGTTAAAATTCCTGTTTGTTGTCGAAGCACATATTTCACCTTCTGCGAGCACTCCATTGCTCATACCGAGACAGGCTCCACATGTCGGGTTGGTGACGCAAAAACCGGCTTCCATAAATATCTTTATAATCCCTTCTTCAAGCGCCTGCTTGTAAACACCCGGAGTCGCCGGAGACAGGATGCCGCGAACAGAGTCATTTATTCTGTTTCCTTCCAGCACCCGGGCGGCAACCCGAAGATCCTCAATCCTTCCGTTTGTACAGGAACCGATGTACACCTGATCTATTACCGTTTTTTCCATTTCCCTTACCGTCTTTACCATGTCGGGTTTATACCCGAATGTTACCAGCGGTTCCAGTTGTGATACATCAAATTCAATTATATCATCATAGCCGGCATCAGGATCGGAGATGAATTTCTTAAATTCTTCAACGGCCTCATTTTTCCCTGAATAGTCATCCTTTATAAAATTCCAGAGATACTCAACGGTTGTCATGTCAGGATGACAGATGCCGCAGGTTGCACCGGCTTCGATCGCCATGTTGCAGATAGTCATCCTCGATTCCATACTCATTGCATCTACAACAGGGCCGGTAAATTCAATAATCTTATTGGTTGCACCTGCTACACCTAAGTGCTTAATAACATAAAGGATCACGTCCTTGGCATAAACCCCTTCCGGCAGGCTGCCATCTATATTGATTCTTATGCTTTCAGGATAGTGGAATGCACAAACACCTTTAAGAATTCCAACCTCAAGATCGGTTGTGCCCACGCCGGCTGCAAATGCGCCAAAAGCACCATGGGTGCATGTATGGGAATCTCCCATAATGATAGTGAAACCAGGCCTTACAAATCCTTTTTCAGGAAAAATGGCATGACAGACACCGTTTCTTCCTATATCAAAAAAGTCTTTAATATTATGTCTCCTGGCCCAGTCCCTTAAAATTTTACCCTGGGTCGCGGTTTTTGAATCTTTTGCCGGAGTTACATGATCTATGACAGCCTTGATTTTAGAAGGATCAAACACCTTGTCCTTGCCGCGGGCAACCAGATCACTGATTGCGCCAGGTGTTGTAATCTCATGGCAAAATACGGCATCAAGCCTTATGACATGGATATCTCCTGACGGATTATCCAGATGATGAGAATTAAATATTTTTTCAGCAATGGTTTGTCCCATATGCCCTCCAGTTCAGATGACCACCATAATAAAGAGGCGGCCTGTTCGTTAATCATGTATGAAGTGACACTCCATGGGGCAAGCCCCCATGGCTTCTGCTTAGTTTACCAAGCATTCTTTTTCCTGCTTCAACGACAGTTCTAACGAACTATCTCCACAAGCGTAAATTCCCGTATGCCCTGCGGTAATAACTGCTGCTTCAAAATATATAAATTTGCAGATTTTATTGCTTTGCCTTAAGAACAGATAAGAATGCTGATTGTGGGATCATCACCTTTCCCACCATTTTCATCCGTTTTTTCCCCTTTTTCTGCTTTTCAAGAAGCTTGCGCTTTCTGGTTATATCACCTCCATAACACTTTGCCGTAACATCCTTTCTAAAAGCTGAAACAGTTGTGCGGGAAATTATTTTTGAACCGATTGCCCCCTGAATAGCTATCTTGAACATCTGCCTCGGAATCTCATCTTTAAGCTTTTCACATACAAGCCGTGCCCATTCAACGGCCTTATCCTTATGAACAAGCTGCGAAAATGCATCCACACGTTCACCATTTATCAAAATATCGAACTTTACAAGATCTGTCTCCCTGTAGTCAATCATATCGTAATCAAATGACCCGTATCCCTGTGTTATGGATTTGAGTTTATCATAAAAATCATATATCACCTCAGCCAGAGGCAGCTCAAAGGTCATCTCCAGGCGATTGCTTGTAAGATACTGATAATTCTTGCTGATTCCCCGACGGCCAAGACAGAGCTTCATAATCGCCCCCATAAAGCGATCCGGTGTTATTATTGAGGCACGGATAAACGGCTCCATTGCAAGTTCTATATGGGCGGGATCAGGATATAACGCGGGGTTATCTATGGTTAATGTTTCACCTTTGTTCATGATCAGTCTGTACTGTACCGAAGGCACGGTAAGTATCAACGAGAGTCCGTATTCGCGTTCAAGACGCTCCTGAACAACCTCCAAATGCAAAAGTCCCAAGAATCCGCACCGGAAACCGAAACCAAGAGCCAGGGATGTATCCTTTTCATAGACAAGGGAAGCATCATTTAACTTAAGCTTTTCAAGGGCGACAGCAAGTTCTTCATATTCATCGGAAGCAACCGGATAGATTGATGAAAAAACAACCGGTTTTGACTCCTTGAATCCAGGCATCGGAGCATCGCAGGGTCTGTTCTTCAAGGTAACCGTATCACCACATTTTGTGTCACTTACTGTTTTTATTCCAGCTATAACATAACCGACCTGGCCGGCTGCAAGCTCTTTTTCAGGCAGCCTTACGATCTGAAAAAGACCGACTTCTTCAGTCTTGTAAACAGCATTGTTGGACATGAATTTAATCAAATCACCCGGCTTTATTTTACCTTGAAATACTCGTAAGTGAACAATTGTCCCGCGAAATGGATCGTAATGAGAATCAAAAATCAGGGCTTTAAGCGGAGCTTCCGGATCACCCGCAGGAGGCGGCAGGCCATTTACCACGCCTTCAAGTACATCCTCGATTCCTATCCCTTCCTTGGCTGAAGTAAGAATTGCCGTTTCAGGATCAATACCAAGGTCATCTTTGATCTGATTTTTTACTCTTTCAATATCTGCTGAAGGTAAATCTATCTTATTGATTACAGGTATTATTTCAAGGCCGTTCTCCATGGCTAAATAGAGGTTGGCCAGGGTCTGGGCCTCCACGCCCTGGCTGGCATCTATTATGATAAGCGCTCCTTCACATGAAGCAAGTGCCCGTGAAACCTCATAGGTAAAATCGACATGACCGGGAGTATCGATCAGATTAAGAAAATAAGTCTTACCATCCTTAGCCGTATAAGGAAGACAAACCGATTGGCTTTTTATAGTAATACCGCGCTCCCTTTCAATATCCATTGTATCAAGTATCTGGTCTTGAAAATCCCGGGCCGGCACAATATCGACATACTGAATCAGACGATCAGACAAAGTTGATTTGCCATGATCAATATGAGCGATAATACTGAAGTTTCTGATGTTTTTCATTTGCCTTGTATATGCGTATAAAAGTCGGTTGACACGATATATCTTTCTATTTATATTAAGAAATGAGGACGAAATAAATATTACCTAAATCCTGCAGGCGCCGGGTTTGCCGAAAACCTGCCTGCGGCAGGCAGGTGCAGGGCGGCAGGGGCGCAGACGTACTGCGATAC
>CAZRLQ010000109.1:6831-7390 GCA_964600725.1 uncultured Desulfobacterales bacterium | reverse complement strand
ATAAAATTACAATAGTTTGCCTTATACTTTTTGCTGTCTCCGATGAAATTCATCAATCTTTTGTCGCAGGGCGTACAGCGTCGGCTTTTGATTTCATTCTGGATTTAATCGGCATATTTTTTGGGTATTTGATCTTTAAAGTTTTAGTGTGATTCACTATACTCCAAATATTTTTTCATTTTTTCCGTTTTTAATTCAAATTGTTCATAAATTACTCATAAGTTAGAAGCTGTTTTAAAAGTAGGGAATCGAAGCGAAGCCGATTCATCAGTTTTAAAACAGCCTCTTAATACTCACGGCCAGAGATTTTTTACAGCAGCGGAAGTGCCGAATGCTGATTTTTTTTAAAACTCAAGAACATGGAATAAATAGATGAAGCAAAGAATTAAAGATTTAATCCTCAAAGCGGTAGCAAGAGCATCTGAAAAGGGGCTGCTTTTTTCATCAGAAATTTCTGAAGTTGAAATAAATGAACCAAAAATCGAGGCGTATGGTGATTTTTCAACAAATATTTGTATGATTATGGCATCAGGGCAAAGAATGTCACCACGAAAGATCG
>CAZRLQ010000109.1:0-6821 GCA_964600725.1 uncultured Desulfobacterales bacterium | reverse complement strand
TGGCCACTACCAGTGCAATAGCGCGATGAAGCTCGCTAAAGTGGCTAAAAAATCACCTCGCGACATTGCAACAGCCATAATTGATCAGCTCGACAAAACAAATTTTGATCTTGTGGAAATTGCAGGTCCCGGCTTCATAAATTTTAATATTAATACCCGGTTTTGGCATACTGTTTTGCATAAAATTCATGATCGAAACGATCAATATGGTGCTTCAAATATAGGAGGGGGAGAAAAGGTTCAAGTGGAATTTGTAAGCGCCAACCCAACCGGGCCGCTTCATGTAGGTCACGGAAGGGGCGCTGCGGTTGGAGACAGTGTGGGAAATATTCTTTCATTTTGCGGTTATGATGTTGAAAAAGAATATTATATAAATGATTCGGGAAGACAGATAAATACTTTGGGTCTTTCCGTATTTTTGAGGTACAAGGAGCTGAATGGATGCGGTGAAACATTTCCGGACGACTGTTACCAGGGAGACTATATTCGTGACTTTGCGAAACTGATAAAAGATGAGAAAGGTCGATCTCTTCTTGATCTGAAAAAGGATGAATCCATTTCTTATTGTGCTCGTTTTGCCGCGGAAAGAGTTTTAGAGGGTATTAAGAATGATCTTTATTCTTTTGGTGTAAAATATGACAACTGGTTCAGCGAGCAAACTCTTTTTGATACAGGGGTGGTGAAAAAAACTTTAGATGACTTTAAACACAGGAAAATTATATACGAAAAAGATAAAGCGTTTTGGTTCAGAACTTCTGATTTCGATGATGAAAAGGATCGGGTGGTTATCCGAAATAACGGCCAAACTACCTATTTTGCATCAGATATCGCATATCATCAGGATAAATTTAACAGGGGATTCAAGAGAATAATCGATGTATGGGGTGCTGACCATCATGGGTATATTCCGCGTATAAAAGCTTCTGTACAAGCGTCTGGTTACAATAAAAATCAATTCAATGTTATTTTGGTTCAACTGGTCAATCTTTTAAGAAAAGGAGAGCCGGCTGCAATGTCTACTCGAGCCGGTGAATTTATAACGCTGAAAGAAGTTATAAACGAAGTCGGAAGGGATGCGGCAAGATTCATTTTCCTTACCCGTCATTATGAAAGTCCACTCGATTTTGACCTTGAACTCGCCAAAAAGAAGACAAATGATAACCCTGTATATTATGTCCAATATGTGCACGCAAGAATATCGAGCATTTTCCGCAAGGCCAGGGAAAAAGGCATAAGCAGCATGAGCTGGAACAAAGAGGCGGCCGCTATGCTCAAGGAACCGGAAGAAATCAGGCTTATCAAAAATCTGGCTCGTTATCCTGAAATAATTATATTGAGCGCCAAGTATCTGGAACCGCACCGGATCACTTTTTATCTTATGAACCTGGCATCATCTTTTCATGCTTATTACAATAAACACAGAGTCTTGACCGATGATCCTCTTTTAGCTCAGGGAAGATTGTATCTGGTTATGGCGGTTAAAAAAGTGATACGAAACGGTCTTAAGCTTCTTGGTGTCTCCGCTCCGGAAAAGATGTAAGAGCAACGCATCGATTTCAGGTCACCGACTTAAAGCGGAACAATGCAGATGGAGCATTACCCACCTGACACCTGCGATCAGGGCGAATACAAGATTCGCCCCTACTCCTTAACTCGCAGGCTCTTTAATATACTTTAGTTCACTTTGGGCACTTATGTTCGCACCAAAGGTGTGCTAATTTAACCGTGATGTCCCGCCTTGCGCCGACAGCCCTATTTCACACATTTCTATATATCATAATAAAGCGAGAACTCATGTGGATGGGGACGAAGTTTTACCGCATTTACTTCATTTTCAGTCTTGTATTCAATCCACATATCTATGGCGTCCTGGGTAAATACATCACCTTTGAGCAAATAGCCGTGGTCTTCCTGTAATGCTTCAAGCGCCTCGCCTAATGAGCCTGGTGCAGAGGGAATACCGGCTAGCTCTTCCGGTGGAAGGTTATATATGTTTTTATCCAGGGGTTCCCCTGGATCAATCTTGTTTTCTATACCGTCTAATATTGCCATCAATATTGCTGAAAAAGCCAGATATCCGTTACAGGATGGATCGGGTGTTCTGAACTCCAGCCGTTTTGCCTTGGGCGAAGCGGAATACATCGGGATACGAATTGCCGCACTTCGGTTACGGCTTGAGTATGCCAGATTTACCGGTGCTTCAAATCCTGGAACAAGCCTTTTGTATGAGTTTGTGGTGGGATTGGTAAATGCGCAAAGAGATCCGCAATGCTTGAGTACACCTCCGATTCCATAAAGAGCATCTTGAGATACGCCGGCATATTTATCTCCTGCAAAGAGTGGTTCTCCGTCTTTCCAGATACTTATGTGGGTATGCATTCCTGTGCCATTGTCCTCAAAGAGAGGTTTGGGCATAAAGGTTACCGTATGATTATTTCGGTATGCTACATTCTTCAGCACGTATTTGAACCACATAAGCTGGTCGCTCATCTGAAGCAGCGGTTTAAAACGCATATCTATCTCAGCCTGGCCGGCAGTTGCTACCTCATGATGCTGGCATTCAACCTCTATTCCAAGACTTTCCAGGGTAAGCAGCATTTCAGTACGTAAATCCTGAAATTTATCCATTGGCGGAACAGGGAAATATCCCTCCTTGTGTCTGGGTTTATAACCAAGATTCGGACATTCGTCTCTTCCGCTGTTCCAGACTCCTTCTATAGAATCAACTTCATAAAACGTTCTGTTTCCTGAAGATTCGAACCGCACATCATCAAAAATAAAAAACTCTGCTTCCGGACCAACATATGCGGTATCGCCTATTCCGCTGCTTTTAAGAAATGCTTCCGCTTTTCGGGCAATGTTGCGGGGATCACGAGAATAAGCTTCCCTGGTAACAGGGTCAACGATATTTCCAATAAGAACAAGTGTAGGAGATTTAAAGAATGGATCAACCTTTGCTGTTTCAGAATCAGGTATTACAAGCATGTCACTTGCGTGAATCGGCTGCCACCCCCGTATGCTCGATCCATCAAAGCCGAATCCGTCTTCAAAACTCGACTCATCCAATTCACTTATGGGAACGGTAAAGTGCTGCCATACGCCTGGAAAATCCATAAAGCGGATATCTACAACTTTGGTCCCTTTTTCTTTTGCCATTTCCAGAACCTGCTTCGGTGTCATATTTATAATCCTCCTTGAATTTATTTTGAATTTTTTGTGGTCGATCATAAGGGATAAGAATATATCTTGAAATATGAAGGCGACTGATTATACTCTATAGTTACAAATTGTGTTTTTCTGAAGGTGTCATTTTGGCGGAAGCTTAGAATCCAGTGATTTAGATATGTTCCGGGCTGTCGGCAGGCACTTTGGCTTCACAATATTGATAAATTAAATTATACTTCTAAAAATTAGCAAAAGGTTATATTGCATCTAATCCTGTTTCACCGGTACGAACCCTAAACACCTGCTCTATTGGCGTAATAAATATTTTCCCATCACCTATTTTTCCGGTATGGGCGGCTTTCAGAATTGTTTCTACTACCTGCTCCATCCTTTCAGATTCAACTATAATGTCTATTTTTATTTTGGGGATAAAGTCCACTACATATTCGGCACCACGATAGATCTCTTTATGGCCTTTCTGTCGTCCATAACCCTTAACTTCAGTTATGGTCATTCCTTGAATACCGATCTCGTTTAAAGCTTCTTTAACATCATCCAGTTTAAAAGGCTTTATAATGGCCTCGACCTTTTTCATGCTAATTCCTCCGGTTATTTTCTTAGTAACTTCTCAATAAATTCGGGTACCCTTTTGGCTTCTCCCTTTGAAAAAGAGGGCTTGAGAGGGATTTTTCCATTCTGACTGGGAATCAATATCCCGTCCATATTTTTAGATCTCTCCGGCATCTTTTTATTCATCGATACCGGGCAGTATATCTTCTATTGCCTTTTTTATTTCAGCAACATGTTTTTCTGAATCCACCTTTTGCCCATCAAAATCTCTTACATAGAAAACATCCACGACCTGATCTATTTTTGTTGCAATTTTGGCAATCCATACATCGAGCCTGCATTTAACAAGTGTATCTGTTATACGGAAAAGAAGGCCAGGAAAATCATAAGTGAAAACTTCAATAATAGTAAAAAAACTTGAGCTGTTATTATCAACAACGATTTTGTTAGGTTTTTTTATTATATTAATCTTGCTGAGTCGATAAGCAGACATTTTTTCTTTCAACTCCTCTGCAAGATTCAGCTCACCAGACAGAGCTGATTTTAGTTTCTTTTCAGCCTTGTTCCATCTCTCATTTTCAAATAACCTATCCAGTGGCGGTTCGACCTTAAAAATATCGAGAGCAATGTTGTTCCTCCATGTGTAGACAAAGGTATCCAAGATATTGATTCCATTTAAAGTAAGTACCCCTGCTATCTTTGAAATAAGACCCGGCTCGTCCTTTGCACAGATTGTAACCGTTCTTGTATCGGTGTCGGAACTTTTATCTATTTTCCATACAAAGTTATCCTTTCCCAAAGTTTTATACAGACTGATATGTTCAATAATATCATCTGCATTCGTGCCAATGAGATATCGCGGCGACATGAAATTGAACAAAGATTCTAAGACCTGCTTCTCCTCCGGTGTGCCTGCTGAAGATAAAACTTTTTCTTTTTTCTTCTCAACAGTTTCCACAGCCTCTTTTGTTGCCAGTTCCCCATTTTGCATAATATTTAAAATTTTTAGAAATAAATCCCTTAGGAGAGCGAGGCTCCAATCATTCCAGGCCCTTGGCCCTGTGGATATGGAGTCGGCTACACTTATAAGGTAAAGCATTTTCAGCCATTCAATCTCTTTGATTGTTTTGGCTAAAGCAATAGCTGTTCCTTCATCATTAATATCTCTTCTCGCTGCTGTCTTGGTTAAGAGCAGATGCTGTTTCACAAGAAAAGATGCTGTTTCAATCTCTTTTGCTCTGTAACCTTTTGCTTTAAGGATTTCACCTACAATTACAGCGCCTTTGTCTGAATGTCTTTCACTTGGATCTCCCTTTCCGATATCATGAAGGAGCGCTGCCCAAAGAAGTATTTTTTTATTTTTAATCTCTTTGTATAACTGGCCGCACAACTGGGTTTTGGTTATATCTTCAGGAGTGCCGAATTTTTTAATTACCTGGACAGTGAGCAGCAAGTGTTTATCAACAGGACAAATATGATATTCGTCATACTGGATCCTATTGACAATTCTTTTAAATTCAGGAATAAATCGGATCAGAAATTCCGTATTTAACATTTGATTCAACACATTAAATGCCGGAGCAGGTGTAACCAGAATTTTTTCAAAAGATTTTATTACCGGCCTGGAATTTCTGAAATTTTCATCAACAAGGTATCCGAATTCTTTTACTACCCGTTTTGCCTCAGCACTTATGGGGAGCTTCAAACGGGCGCTCTCTTGAAATATCTTTATCAGAAGATCTGGTGAATTTACTATTTTTTTTGTGGAAACAAAGTTCAGCCTGCCTCGTCTTATTTCCACACCGTCAAATTTAGTTTGCAGACCTTCTTTGGTTTTTATAAAAAATTTTCTTTTGCGCTTTTGGGAATAACCCTGTTCGTAAAGAAACATCAAATGCTGCTGTTTTAGGAAATCCATCTGGCCATGAAGGTTTCCTAAAAATTTTTCCACGGGCTGCTGCCCGTTTTCTTCTTTGAATCCTAAAATTTCGGCGAGTTTTATCTGCTGTTCAAAATATAGCTGATCACATTTTCTTCCTGTCAAATAGTGGAGATTGTTTCTGACTTTCCATATAAAATTTAAAGCTTTTTCTATTGCCTGAAACTCATCATGGGAGAGGTAACCGTAATATTCAAAGTCTCTTGGCTGCTTAAGATTAAACTTTATACGAGCGATCCACAGCATTGTATGATAATCTCTCAATCCGCCCTGGCCTTCCTTCAGGTTCGGCTCCAGTAAATATGTACAATCACCGAAATGCTTATGACGCTCCCTGTTTCGTTCTATAAGCATGTTTATAATAGTGCCTGACCTGTTGCCGATGACTTTTTTGCGGACCTGTTCCATGAGCTCTGAGTATAAAGGAGACATTCCGCAGATAAATCGTGCATCCAGGATGGAAGTCATTACTCCATAATCATCACAGGCAATACAGATACATTCTTTTAGCGACCTTGTCGCATGTCCTACCTCATAACCGATGTCCCATAGCGGATAGATTATTTCTCTGATAAGCTCCTCAGCCTCAATGGGCACATTTTTTTTGAAAAGGAAAAGAATATCTACATCAGAATGCAGGCATTGCTCTTCACGGCCATAACCACCCAATGCAATGATCACATAAGGGTTTTTGTAGATTCCCATCCTTGGTCCAATCATGCTTTTTTCAAAACTGAGGCGAAAGAAATCATCCAGAATAGAAGAATGTTTTTCCAGAAAAGAGGTCTCTTTTCCATTCAGAAAATCTGATATAAGCTGAATTCTTTTTTTCTTAAGGATATCTGAAGCCAGCTCATGCTTATTTTTTAATTTCGGCTTTAGCATAAGTCCTGCACTTTTCATCCAGGCAAGTTAACGACTCGCTCGCTTTATTTTATTAATAAGACTGGATAAATAATAAGAGCTTACAGCGTTAATCTGTAACTTTTCAATGAGTTCGGACATCTAAGCTGCTTCCCCCTTTGAAAAAAGGGGATTGAGGGAGATTTTTCCATCGTTGCCCCAACCTTTTGAGAAGCTAACATTTATTGTCAGAATTTTTTGATTATGTTATCTTAATTTTTACCTAAATCCTGCATTCAGTTTT
>CAZRLQ010000108.1:0-7396 GCA_964600725.1 uncultured Desulfobacterales bacterium | reverse complement strand
ACTAATGTTGTAAATATGGCTGTCATTCCATGGAAAGTTTAGAATCCAGAAGCGCCGAAGCAGCCAAAAATACTTCGGTTCCCGCCTTCGCAGGAATGACAAGTACCTAATACGATATTTCATGTATGATATAATACTTAGGGATGCTATAAAAATAATTCGTGTCCATTTTTCAAAAAAAAATCAATCAATCCGTCATTAGGCCATCATCAGGGCAGGCATCAAGATCTAACGCACATATCTTCACAAAAAATCGCTCAATCAAGCCAGCACAAACGGCTATTTCTATTAAACCAAAATGAAATTTATGTTGTCAGCAATGTCCTCTCTTCTATTCCATATGAGTTTGTAAACTTAGTTACAAATAATTATTGAGATATTACTTATAATATACTATTATTTTTGCAGTTAAAGTTAATGCCTTAAGGTAGCCGTTTCCCTTTGGCCTGCCTATGCACGTTTGCAAGCACTATCCTAAAAAAGCAGGAGTCGAAAATGGATTTTATAAAAATACGCTTTGGGGGTAATCTCGACAGGTTAAATTCCAGAATCGGAAAAACCATTGAAGAAATGTTTCGATCTGTAAGACCGATATTTAATTATTCTGAATGTTCATGGAAACCGCAAGTCGACATTTACGAAACCTCTGATAATATTATTATCTTTGCTGAGATTTCAGGTGTTGAAAAAGAAAATCTGGAATTGGAGATCACCAACAGGGCTGTCAGAATTTGTGGCACCCGTTCTGAAATGCCATGCTTTAAAAACGGAAGATACAGATTAGCTGAAATCCAGTACGGCCATTTTGAACGCCTGCTGAATCTTCCGTCCACTATTGATACCGAAAAAGTAAAAGCATCCTATACAAACGGTTTTCTTGAAATCACACTTGCTAAGTTGCCATTAAATAAAAGCAACAAGATACCGATATCAGAAGGATAGTTTTCTTAATAAGTTTTGTTAAATCTGTTAAGTCCTGCCCTGCACCTTTAATCAGCCTTTTTTAATCTCTTTTTTTAGATGCATATTTTTGGAGGTAATTATGTCAGACCAGCAACCACCTTTGGAAATGAATAGTGAGAAACTTCCTGAACTTCTTCCAATCCTTCCATTATATGATACTGTCCTTTTCCCTAAAATGGTTCTACCCCTTGTTGTAATGCAGAAAGAATCAATCCAGCTTATTGACGAAGCAATGACAAAAGATCGCATTATAGGGCTTATTGTATCTAAAAAGCCTACAAAGGAAGGTTCTTATCCGTATGGCCAATTAGCCAAGATCGGTACCAGTGCATTGATTCTTAAAATGGCAAAAACTGAAGACAATAGAACACAATTGCTGGTTCAGGGGCTGAGTAAATTCAGAATAAGTTCTTTTGTCGACAACAAACCATTTATGTTAGCCCATGTGGAACATATTATAAGTGATGAGACAAAAGACAAGGAAACCGAAGCTCTTATGTCCAACCTGATCAGCCTGTTTACCAGAATTGTAGAACTTTCTCCGGGACTGCCTCAGGAAATTGCTGTCATGTCAAAATCAATAGATGAACCTGGTACATTGGCCGACATGATTGCATCTACCATAAATGCCACCTTTGATGAAAAGCAGAAAGTACTGGAAACCGAGAATGTAAATAATAGATTAAAAGAGGTTACAAGGCTGGCAAATTATCAGTTGGAAATCCTCGAGCTCGGCAGCAAGATACAGTCTCAGGTTAAAGGAGACATGGATAAAAGACAAAGAGAATATTATCTGCGTGAGCAATTAAAGGCAATCAAGAAAGAACTTGGTGAAAAGGATGAAGCCGCCGTTGAAATTGAAGATTACCGTGCAAAGATAAAGGAAAAAAATCTTCCTGAAGCGGCGGCAAAAGAAGCTGAAAGAGAAATCGATCGACTTTCCCGCATGCATCCATCCTCTGCCGAATATACTGTGGCATCCACTTATCTTGACTGGCTGACATCTCTTCCATGGAATGAGAGTACGAAAGATACTCTGAATATAAAAAAGGCAAGAAAAAATCTGGATGACGATCATTATGGACTCGACAAAGCAAAACAACGGATTATAGAATATCTGGCTGTGCGAAAGCTAAAACCAGATTCAAAAGGGCCGATTCTCTGTTTTGTAGGGCCGCCCGGTACCGGCAAAACATCCCTTGGCAATTCTATTGCAAAGGCTTTGGGCCGTAAGTTTATCCGTATTTCATTAGGCGGCGTAAGAGATGAAGCTGAAATCAGAGGTCATCGGAGAACCTATATCGGCGCACTCCCTGGAAGAATTATTCAGGGAATCAGAAGAGCTGAATCAAATAATCCTGTTTTTATGTTAGACGAAATAGACAAGGTAGGAAGCGATTTTCGAGGAGACCCGTCATCTGCTTTGCTGGAAGTCCTTGATCCTGAACAGAACTTTTCTTTTTCAGATCACTACCTTGATGTTCCTTTTGATCTCTCAAAGGTCATGTTTATCACGACCGCAAATGTAATCGACACCATTCCGCCTGCTTTAAGGGACAGAATGGAAGTGCTGGAGCTTTTAGGTTACACCCAGGATGAAAAAATAAAGATCGCCAACCGTTACCTTATCCCTCGCCAGTTGGATGAACACGGGATTAAAGCTGAAAACCTGTCTTTTACAAAAGGGGCCATAAAACATATCATATCAGGCTATACCAGAGAAGCCGGTCTTAGAAATTTAGAGCGGGAAATCGCAACGATTTGCAGAGGTGTTGCAGCCAAAATAGCGGAAGGGGATCAAAAACCTGTAAAAATAAAGGTCATTAATGTTTCAAAATATTTAGGTCCTGTTCGCTTACCTTCTGAAGCAAAAGCAAGAGAATTGATACCTGGTGTGGCCATGGGGCTTGCCTGGACTCCTACCGGCGGGGAGATTCTCTTTATTGAGGCTACGGCAATGCCTGGAAAAAAAGGTTTAACATTAACCGGCCAGCTTGGCGATGTTATGAAGGAATCCGCGACCGCAGCGCTGAGTTTCATCAGAACAAATTCAGATGTTCTTAATATCCCAAAAGATTTCTTTGAAAACCATGAAATTCACATACATGTCCCTGCTGGAGCTATTCCAAAGGATGGTCCTTCTGCCGGCATTACCATACTGACTGCTCTTACCTCTTTGATGACCAATAAAAAAATTAATAATGATCTTGCAATGACCGGTGAAATAACTTTGCGGGGACAGGTCCTGCCGGTTGGTGGGATTAAGGAAAAGGTCCTTGCTGCCCACAGGGCAGGAATAAAAATACTTATCCTCCCAAAATGGAACAAAAAGGATCTGGTAGATATCCCTAAAAAGATTCAACATGATATTACTTTCCATTTTGAAGAAAAAATGATGGATGTTCTAAAAATTGCAATTGAAAAATAGAAAAAATAGTAAAAACACAGGACGATTGCATCAAAATTTAGCATGATTTTTGATTCCCTGTAAATTAATTAGGTTATAAACACCGCTTCAAAAATAAGTGCTGACAATCTACTCTCCGCATTATGTAACTCCAACGCTAAGCCCCCGGCTGCGCCGGGGAGAATGGCAAAAGCTATGCTGCAGTATTTGACATAAACACCCCTTCCGTACGATAGCGGCAGTGCTGAATCTGCGGCCTGATACGAAAGGAGTGTTTATGAAAAGAAGCTTAACACATACAGTTTGGAAGTGTAAATATCATATTGTCTGGGTTCCTGAGAATCGGCGAAAAATTATATACGGCAAATTACGTAAAGATATTGGAGCCATATCAAGACGCTTGTGCCGGTATAAAAGAGTTGAGGTTATAGGCCGACTGAGACGTAATTTTAAGGGCAATTCATTTTGGGCAAGCGGCTATTAGTCAGCACTGCTGGTTTGGATGAGGCCGGGATCCGAAGATATATAAAAAACCAACAGACTAATGAATCTGTAATAGATAAATACGATTCTAATATGGACAAAAACCCTTTTAAGGGTGCCGGTATCGGGAAAGGAGATACTGACAGACAGGTTGTCATAGAACTGACAATCTGATCACAGGTCAGCTAAGGGGTGTCAGAAACAATGCCCTTACAGGGCGTAATCAAGCCACCGGCTTGGCCGGTGGTCATGACTGTTTGATTCTTAAGGATATGAAATTTCAATACAATTGTCCTGAGTAATAATAATAGAACGAGCGGGATTATGAATTTTAACCCAGAAAAAAATTTTTACATGATTTATCTATTTTTTCTTTGCGGATTTTTTATAATTCATATTTCAGGATGTTCGACAAAAACGCCTCCTCCTGAACCTGTCGGCGGTTTGATACCTTACAAGGCAGGTAAGAAATGGTATAAGCCTCTGTCACACTCAAAAGAGTTCGTACAACGTGGAAAAGCTTCCTGGTATGGGAAAAAATTTCATGGCAGAAAGACTTCCAACGGCGAAATCTACAATATGTATGCAATGACCGCGGCCCACAAGACACTGCCTTTCGGTACGTATGTCAGGGTTAAAAATCTTAATAATAAAAAGAAAATTACAGTTAGAATCAACGATAGAGGCCCGTTTGTTGCGGAAAGAATTATCGACCTTTCTTTTGCTGCTGCAAAAAAAATCGGAATTATCGGGACAGGTACAGCTCCGGTCAAAATCGTTGCATTAGGCACCGCTGTTCAATCAGCAGAAAAAGAGTCAAAAAGACGGTCTTACATACCAGCCGATTATCATAATGGTAATTTTACCTTTCAGGTTGCTGCTTTTAAAAACAGGGAAAATGCCAAAAGATTGAAACAAAAACTGGATCGATCATTTGAAAACGCACATTTGGTCACTTATGACAACGGAGAAGAAATTTTTTACAGGGTGCGTGTCGGCAGGTGTTCAACATTGACTCAGGTTATAGAATTTGAAAAGCTATTGAATCAAAAGGGGTTTACAGATCCCTTTGTCGTTGCTGAATAGATGAGTCCGTTGATTTATGAGGATTTTCGTCCGAGGTTAAGGCATGCGAAAAGATAACCGGAGGCATATAGTTGATATTCGTAAGGATTATTTTTTTCGCATAACGCAGAGATCGGGCGAAAAGACCATAAATTAACAGACTCATAGATAGCGGAATAAAATGGAAGACTTAAAAAGGGTTGTTTTTCTTGACAGGGATGGCGTTATAAATAGAGATTCACCGGATTACATAAAAGACTGGTCCGAATTCAAGTTTCTCCCCGGAAGCATTGAAGCGATAAAAGACCTGACATTAAATGGATTTGCAATAATCATTATTACCAATCAATCAGCAATTAACCGCAAACTGATATCAGAAGATACTCTAAAAAAGATTCATGACAGGATGAACTCAATTATCAATGCACATGGAGGAAAGATAAATAAAATATTTTCCTGCCCTCATATACCTGAAGACCGCTGTAATTGCCGCAAGCCAAAACCAGGTTTGATATATGAAGCACAAAAAAGATTTCTGATTGATCTATCTGCTTCCTCATTCATAGGCGACAGCAGCCGTGATATCGAATGTGCAAAAAAAGCGGGATGCAGACATGCTGTTCTAGTCAAAACAGGAAACGGAACAAAAGCGGAAAAAGAGCTCTCTGAAAAAAAGATTGTTCCTGACTGGGTGGCCGAAAATCTTTATGAAGCGGCCTCATGGATAATAGCTAATCATTGACTGGAGATCCATTATATCCTAAAATTTTGCTTAAAAGCCGTCAATTCTGTTCAAAGTCAAGAGAGGCGAAAACATAGGACAGACACTTTACTTCGTACAAAACTGAACCTGCCGCCACATGGCTCTTTTCTGTCAACAGCGGGGCTTTCCTTTCACCTATGGCGCAATTTTCTATCTTCTTTTGGGTTGTGAATCAGCCATATTTTTCTTTTAATTTCAAATATAGATCAATTCTAAAAGAGACTTATAATGGATTTTTTTTTGTGCGTTTTAGGGATGGTTATGATTGTAGAGGGTCTTCCATATTTTGCATTCCCGGAAAAAATGAAATCCTGGATTGAGAAAGTTATTGAAATACCTGACGGTTCATTGCGAAAAATAGGTCTTATATTGATGTTAGCCGGACTTTTTTTGATTTATCTTGGAAAAAAATAGCTGTTCATCACGGATTACCACGCTAATCCGTGATGAACAGCTATTAGTACTATAGCAACAGCTTCAGTCATCGGATCTTACCGGGGAAGGATGCCCAATTTTGCTTATTCTGTTTCAGGCTGAAGTTGTAATTAGGCGCTAAATATCTCTAATCCGCCGAGGTGTACCGCAACTTATAGGCATTTTAGGCACTTTAGCTCACTCGTAGGCACTTTCTGTCTTGTCTCTTTACATTCATTATTATTGCCGAATTGTACATTCATGTTCTCAATATATGACTACAGCTTTGATATTTCTGAAAAATTTATTGCCCAAAAACCATCGGAGCATAGGGACAAATCAAAACTTTTTGTCTTGAATCGAAAAACAGGGCACTTTTCACACAAAATATTTTATGAGATCTATGACCTTCTTTTACCTGATGATGTACTGGTTGTTAACAACACCGAGGTCATTCCAGGCAGACTCTTTGGACATAAAGAGACCGGCGGGAAGGCAGAAATTCTCATTCTCGATTATGCAAATAGTTTTGAAAATCATTCAAATAAAGATGATTTCATATGTGATTGCATCATAAAAGCCTCAAAGAAAACAAAACCAGGCACAAATTTATTTTTCGACCAAGGACTCAAAGCCAAAGTTATCAGCAGACAGGATGAGATCTGCACCTTGAAGTTTTCATGCAAGGATGATTTCAACAATTACCTTTACCGGATAGGAAGAGTTCCTCTTCCGCCATATATAAGACGTGATACAGATACGTCACCGGACGAAATATCATACCAGACAGTTTATGCATCGCAAAAAGGGGCTATTGCCGCACCAACTGCTGGTCTGCATTTTACAAAAAAGCTGTTTGAAAAATTAAGACTCAAAGGTATAAAGATTGTAGAGATTACCCTGCACGTTGGATATGGCACTTTCCTGCCGGTTAGAATTCCTGATATAAGAAAGCACAAAATGCATTCCGAATGGTATCATATTACAGAAAAAAGCGCGGATATTATTAACCAGGCTAAAGCAAATGGCTGCCGGATAGTTGCAGTTGGAACAACTTCCGTTCGAACGCTGGAGTATGCTTCAGATAAAAACGGAATAATTTCTCACGGAAGCGGCAGATGTGATCTTTTTATATACCCCGGTTACAGATTTAAAATAGTCGATTCAATGATTACAAATTTTCATCTGCCGGAATCAACGCTCTTGATGCTGATATCTGCTTTTGCCGGCAGAAAAAGAGTGCTTGAAGCATATAAAGAAGCATTAAATAATGATTACAGATTTTACAGTTATGGCGATGC
>CAZRLQ010000107.1:1298-7419 GCA_964600725.1 uncultured Desulfobacterales bacterium | reverse complement strand
CTTAAGGACCATATACCAACAGATTCCCATGATTCGGCAGTCATTTCGAAAGAGCGGCGCTGACCATTTTACGATCAGGGTGAATACAAGATTCGCCCCACAGATCTGTTCCTTTCAACCGTTAAGATTTCAAAGTATCCCGCCTTATGTCGGCAGCACCCTTTCCAAAAGCTTTTTGGGAAAAAGCAGTCTCAAAGCATCTTCACATCTCTTCCCAGGAGAAAACCTTTGGTTCTAAAAACTGCCTGCATGCATTGGCAGTCTGAATAGTCTCGCTGTGAAACATATTCAGCATGACCATGCTGAGACCGGATGCTGCAAGCATGGAAAGATAAGTTCTTTCCAGAAGCAGTTTCTTTTCTTTCGGCCCCTGGCCGGTGGTGAGATTTGATATAGCTGCAATGGTTCTTACATTGAATCCCAAAAGTTCGGGAAGCCTGCTTATCACCGACAAAATTTCCATATTCTGAAGATTTCCGCTTTGCCATGTCATGGGCAGAATAACCGGATCTATAATGAGCTGCTCTTTGTCAATTCCCCTCTTTTGGCATTCCTGATAGAGATCGACTGCTATGTTTAAGCGTTCAGAGCTGTCTGAGGGAACATGACTGTCCGGATAGATAAGATATCCGATTATATCGGCTTCAAACCTCTTTGCCAGGGGCAGTATTGATTCAAGTTTCACAGGTTCCATTGAAAAACCGTTTATAACCGCTTTTTTTCTATTTGCCAAAAGGCCGGCTTCAATAGCCCTTGGATTTGCCGTATCAAGGAGAACAGGAAGATCTGAAACCTCTTGAACAGCTTCGACCAAAAAGAGCATCTTTTTATCAGGATCTCGCAAAAGAGGCCCTGAATTGATATCTAAAGCCTGGGCTCCTGCTTTCTCACATTTAACCGCAAGTTCCTGAATCGGATATGGATCCATTTCAGCCAGGGCTTTTTCGATTCTTCTGTTTGTAATCTGTATGTTGTCCGCAATCAATTTCAATTCTTTTTATTTCTCTTTTCTCTTACGTTCCGCTATTTTTTTATGCTCATCGAAATTAAAATATGTTCAGATCACAAGTATCTAAGCGAATTGTGGTGCGTCCCTGCCCTGCCTGTGCGCTGCACCTGTCTGCGTGTGCCTCCTAAGGTAATTCATATCCCTTATGTATCGGCAGAGATCCCATTTTCCCCATCTCCCTTTGCCAGCATTTTTCCAAAAATTTTAATGACAGATCGAGATGATTATATGAAAAGACCTCCAGTGATACAACACCTGTAAATCGTTTTAATATTTCCATTAAAGGCGGGATGAAATCTTCAGATATCCGGTCCAGTGAGATATGATCGCGTCCGTTTTCAACACCGTGCAGATGAATAATCGTTGTCTTATCAAGATATTTATTGAAAACGGTTTCAAGATCAAATCCATACAGTATCAAATGACCGATATCGATACAGACTGAAAGATTAAAGTCATCTATTATCCTGTCCACCCAATCAATGGAATAGTTCAAATTTTCAATAGAGACCGCTTCACTTTTGATTCCAGCAGAAATCAGTTTCTCCATCCCTTTATAAAGAAGTTTTTGCCATTCATCCAGGCAGCCGGTTTTAGCTGTTTTTTCGTCAATTGAGAGATGAAGGGTATAAGTAGAAGGTGCAAGAGGTTCGCAAAGGTCCATTACCTTTTTTACGGTTTCTACAGCATAATTCCGGGTCAAAAAATTATTATCCCCCATAAAAATATCTACTGGCAGATGTACATTGTAGGTGATTTCAAATTCCCTTGAGAGCCGGCTTAACTCATCTATTTCATGTTTTGAAGGAAGGCTCTCTTTTGCTCCGCTCTCCAAAAATAGAAGTTCTATTTCATCAATATACGGTCCAAGCATCTTTACATTCGGAATATAATTATCAGGATATATAAACGATGTGGTGCCGAGTCTGAATGGATAGACTCCCTTGTATGATTTTGGCAGATCAGGGTACATGATTTATTAATCCTGGGTTGAGCTGTTAAAGAATAATCGTTTAAAAGCCGAATGCATCTATGAGTCTGTTCTGCTGAAGGACCAAAACCGGCTCATTACAAAGCCATGCTGAAAAGAACCATTATTACACACAATATCGCCACCCATAAAATTGAAGAGAGTATCATCAGGTCACAGGCCTTTTTGATATCTTTGATCCTCACCTTTCTTAGATTATTACCGATATAAGGTTTGGAGACAAGATCTCCCTTGTAGTAATTAGGGCCGCCTAATCTGATTCCGAATGCTCCTGCAAAGGCTGCTTCCGGATATCCCGCATTTGGGCTCGTGTGATTTTTGCCTTCTTTTACAGCGGTTTTAAAAGCAATCGATCCCCTGCCCGCAAGGATTTGTGACGCAAACGAAATAACAGGGATACAAAGGCGGGCAGGAATAAAGTTTGCCATGTCATCAATTCGGGCGGCAACTTTTCCAAATTCATGATATCTTTCATTTTTGTATCCGGTCATGGAATCGAGAGTATTTATCATTTTATAAGCCATGGCAAGGGGAGCTCCCCCGATTGCTGCAAAAAAAAGGGGAGATATAACGCCGTCAACAAGGTTTTCCGCGACAGTTTCAACTGTTGCCCTCATAACACCCTCCTGGCTGAGTTTATCAACATCTCTTCCAACAATAAGGGAAACCTTCTCTTTTGCGTCACTTAATCTGTTTTGCATAAGAGGACGGTACACATCCATAGCGGATGATTCAAGAGATCGTGCCGAAACAGCGTAATAGATAAAAACCACTTCAATACAGCTCCCTAATGCCGGATGGATAAATTCTACTGCTGCAAGCAGGATAAATGTCAACCCCCACGTGCCGGCAATAAGAAATATTGAAAAAAGACCACCCGATACTACTGCATTTAGAGGCATTCTTCTAAAAGGCATCTCCAAAAGAGTTATTGCTCTGCCCATCCACCTTATGGGATGAGGCAAAAAGCGGGGATCACCGAAAACAAGATCAAGAAAAAATGCAGCGGGAATAATTTGCCAGGTGTAAAATATAGGGATCATAGCGGATTTTTGAGTTTTAAGTTATGAGTGGTGAGGAAGGAGTTAGGGATTCAACAACGGATGCAATATGAAAAAGTTATTCAATTATCGGCATCCCTCATTAAACCTGCTTAATTTTCAAAGTGTTACAGAGACAAGCGAAATGCAGGCTGTATTGCACCCTTCAACAACCCACCACTCACCACTCATAACTCATAGACCGTTAATAAAATTTAAAAGTTTTTCAGAAAGCATACGGTTTACATTTTCGGTTTTCAGTGAAATCCGGATAAAATTATTGGAAAGGCCCTTAAAATTCGTACAGTTTCTAATAAGAATTCTGTTTTGAGCCAGATGGTCACAGACCCTTTCAGCCGTGATATCTTTCAATAACTCGGCAAGCAAAAAGGATGTGGTGCTTGGGAAAAATTTTATTTTTGAACTCTTTTCAAACCTGCTGACCAGTTTTGTTTTTTCTGTTTCAAGAAATATTTTTGTCTTCTCAATGAAAGATTCTGTTTCATTTCTTTTTTCCATAAGATATTGGACAGATACCTGTGCCAGGCTGTTGACGCTCCATGGAAGGGCATATCTTTCAAGTTTTTCAGCTATTTTTTTAGAAGAGATTAAAAATCCTATCCTAATACCCGGAATTCTGAATATTTTTGACATGGAATTCAAGATAATGAGATTTGAAAGACCGGAATTTAACATACTTTCATCAATATCGCTCTGTGCAAATGGAAGGTATGACTCATCGATTATAAAACAGGTCTCTGGAGACGACCTGCAAAGAAGCTCTAATTCAACCGCCGGAATCAGCGTTCCGGTAGGATTGTTGGGATTACATATGAATACGGTATCACAGCCGTTGACCTGATTTCTTATCTCGTCGATATCATGTCTGAATAGAACCGATCCATCTGTTGTTAAATATCTGAAACTTATATTATGCATCAGGCATGCATCAGCATAGTCGGAATAAGTCGGACCTAAAATAAGTACCCTTTTGGAACCTAAAGCCAGTGGTATTGAATAAATAAACTGGGTTGTGCCGCTGCCTGCAAGGACGCGCTCAGGATCCAGGTTGTAAGCATCCGCGAATTTGTCTGCCGCGGCCCCGGCATCGGCTTCCGGCAGCGCCGTTATCCTCTCTATATTCTCTTTTAAAAAAGTCAGCAGACCCGGCGGAGGGCCGACAGGATTTACATTGCTGCTCATGTCAATGATTTCATTAATATTGCAGCCTAACTGTTTTGCCAACAGATATATATTCCCGCCATGGCCATTTATCACAGAGCACCTCCCATTGAAGCCATTAAAAAAAGGCTGGATTCGGTGACTTCGCACATTGCGCCAAGCATATCGCCGGTGATGCATCCCATTCGTTTATTGTAGTAACTTAAAATTAAAAAAATGCAAATAAAAAAGAGAAAGCTGATCCATATTCCATTTAATCCGATAAAAAGCGAAAGCACAAAAGGTATCAGCAGACCCCAGAAGGGAAAAAACCCAAGTGGACTTTCAAAAAGAGCATGCCCGGTGCCGCCTTCGGATCTGCAATAATTTAAATATCTTATACCAAATATCATTGTCCCCCTTGAATAGGCTGGTATGATAATTAAAAAAAGACTCCTGTGATCATCTAAATAGATAATACCGCCGGTTTTAATCGATAAACCGAAGATAATTGCAACAAGCCCCATTACTCCAATCCTGCTGTCCTTCATTATGGATAAAGCCTTCTCCCTTGGCCTGTGTCCCAGAAGGCCGTCGGCTGTATCACCCAGACCGTCCAGATGAAACGCTCCAGTCAAGAAAACAAGTAAAAGCACATCCAGCAGAGATACCAGAGGCTTGGGCCAAAGAAACAGTGCAGCCCGATCAAAAATCGCAACCAGTATCCCCAAAATGATGCCGACAACAGGGAAAAATGAAACCATTCCCAGGGGATTAAATACGATATTTTTCCCAATGGGTATAATTGTTATAAACTTTATCGCTGAAATCAGATTTTTCATTGATTCTTTTGTAACCTCTCCACTCCTGATGCCGGTTTGACAAGAACGGGAATACCGGCTACCATCCAGAATACTTTGTCGGAACATGCGGCCACATTACTATTGACAAATCCGGCAGCGTCTCTGAAAAGCCTGGCAATCCTGTTTTCAGGTACGATACCGGTTCCGACTTCATTTGAGACCAGAATAACCGTACATTGCGAATTCTTAAGAGATTCCGTCAGTTGAGCGATCCTGCCCTCAATTCTTTCTATCTCTTCCGTTTCCAGAAGAAGGTTGCTGATCCAAAGTGTCAGGCAGTCCACAAGAATCACGTCCGCTTTTTCACTTTGCTCAGAAATCGCTTCCGATATTTTGACCGGAACTTCCATAGTCGACCAGATTTTGCTTCTTCCCTCCTGATGGCGCTTCACCCGGTTTTTCATCTCCTTGTCATGGGGGATACAGGTTGCAGCAAAAATCTTCTTTCCGCCTGAAACCCGTTCTCCCAGTTCAAGAGCATACCGGCTCTTACCGCTTCTGCACCCACCGATAACAAATATTGTTTCTTTCATGATTTATCCCTGATTCAAGCAAAGGCTGTCGGCGAAAACCCGAAAATTATATAGCTTTTAGCGTTCATTAGAGGCAGTGGAGAAAAATCAATAAATTTCACCAGGATAACGACTTTTCACCAAACCTCTCAAAAAGTTCGGACACCTTATGCTCTTCCCCCTTTGAAAAAGGGGGATCGAGGGGAATTTTGCCGTGCTGCACTAACTTTCTGGGAGATTACCCTGTTTTCTCGTTCCCACGCTCTTTGCGTGGGAATGCATACCATATGGGTTCCCGCACTGGAGTGTGGGAACGAGAAAAGACTCCCCCTATTCATCATTCATCTTATCTCTCTTTGTATATACTCTCGACATCTGCCAAACTTGCCGCCGACCTGATACATTCACTTATTGCATCAAGAATATCAATATCTTTTATCTTTTTTATTGCTGGATAAAGCTTCATGCCTTCTGCACCAAACTTCATATCCAGCCCGAATCTTATAGCTTTCAGCATTCCTTCCCGCATTCCCTGCTGCATGCCT
>CAZRLQ010000107.1:0-1198 GCA_964600725.1 uncultured Desulfobacterales bacterium | reverse complement strand
CCTTCCCGCATTCCCTGCTGCATGCCTCTTTCATATCCTCTTTTCTCAACATTTCCTATCACCTGCATGATTTCATCTCCCCCTGATCTCTCTATCTCCTCATAAAACATCTTCTTTCTTGTCTCATCATTAAGTTCCAATATGCCGTCTATAAACCGGAACAAGCTGATTATCCCGTCCTCAGTGAATCCCCTCTGCATCAGAAGCTTTATCAATTTCAGCTTGAACCTCAGCTTTTTCTCTTCATCATTTTTTGCATCCATGGCATTTCTTGCAGCCAGGACTGCCAGTGCAAATGGATTGGAGCTAGTCACCAGTTTTTCAGAAGAAGATTCAAGAATCTTGTATGTCCTGTATTTATAAACAAGCTTTGTATCGAAAAATTCGTATCTGAAACTTGACGGGTTGAAATTCCTGTTATCATCTGCAAATATGGCAATAGCCGCTATCTTTTTTTTATATCTGTCTAATATCCTGTAAAAATATACAAACATCCGCCGGGAGAATTCCCTGTCACTATACCCCTGAACCTCTATATGTATCAATATCCATCTTTCTGCACTATCTTTGAAAAATACCTTTACCAGCCTGTCTGCAAACCTTCTTGTTTCTTCGGATCCCGGATAAATCTTTAAAAGCTCTTTATCCAGGAATTCATAACCCATTGAAAAATCAATATGATTTGCCAGATCAGGCATAAAGAAGAAACAGAAATCGCAAAAAAGCTCTTCAATAATCTCTTTCCATATCTCATCCATAAATTATTGCATCCTTTTTGTTAAATCCAAATATACAATGGAACCGGAAATCTCAACAACAATTTTAAAATTATGCCGGAATCGGCTTTATTGTCAATCGGTATTTTGCTCAAAACCGGCTCAAATCAGCGGCTTTGGCGCAAGAAGCCGGTATGCCCAAAGAGCTCAGCCATTTGAATCAGGTTGGTCAAATGCTTATAATCCCTGTCCTGCCCTGCTCCCGGCGCAATATTTTTGACAAAACAAACCTGCGGCCAGATTGTCAGTTCTGTGACAGCCTGTTTGTCAGTATCTCCTTTCCCGATACCGGCACCCTTGAAAGGGTCTTTGTCCATATTAGAATCGTATTCATCCATTACGGATTCATTAGCCTGTTGGTTTTTTAGGTTCATCCGGCTAAAGCGTGCTTTTGAAGTTGCAATGTGAAGGTAGCGGGCATA
>CAZRLQ010000106.1:0-7465 GCA_964600725.1 uncultured Desulfobacterales bacterium | reverse complement strand
ATCTAATGGTAGCGCAGCTTGTGCAGCGCATGTCATGAGCTTTTTTGTTGCAACTCTTTTTAATTTCATTCTGAATACTCGATGGTCATTTGTAAGTAGTAACGGCGCAATTTTTCATTCGACTTTACGCAGGTACTTAGCTTTCCTGACAGTTGCTTTATTGGCTCTATTTATGCGCGGCGGTATTCTGGCACTCCTTATCGATTTATGGAATTGGCCGGATCAGGGGGCACTTCTTGTTGCAATTGGTGCTGCGGCATTAATCAACTACATTGGCTGTACGTTTTTTATTTTTCCCCGAAAAGAATGCAAACTTGAGTCAAGTGTGGAATGGCGTGTTTTAGCGATAGGGGTAGTGGGTTATATTATCGTGTTGCGGCTGGTTTATCTTGGATTGCCGGAACTATTACAAGAAGAGGCATATTACTGGAACTATGCCCAGCATCTTGATATTGGCTATCTGGATCATCCACCAATGGTGGGCTGGATTATATGGCTGAGCACGGCTCTTCTGGGTTCTACTGAGTTTGCCGTCCGTATTGGCGCTTTTGTCTGCTGGATGATAACTTTTTTCTTCACATTTGGATTGGCACGCAATCTTTTTGACAGGTCTACAGCTTTTCGGGCCGTCATATTGCTTTCAATATTGCCTGTTTTTTTTGGCGTAGGATTCGTTATGACACCGGACGCTCCGCTGGTGGCTTGCTGGGCTGGAGCGCTCTACTTTCTAGAACGCGTGCTTATTGATGAGAGATCCTCTGCCTGGTGGGGGGCAGGCATCTGTATTGGGCTGGGAATGCTTTCAAAATATACGATTGTTCTTCTATGGCCGGCCGTACTCTTATTTTTGCTGATGGATCGTCGTTCTCGACGCTGGTTTTTCAGTCCGAGATTTTATTTGGCAGCAGCCGCTGCTCTTCTTCTTTTTTCACCGGTCATATTTTGGAATGCCAATCATGAATGGGCGTCTTTTATCTTTCAAGGCTCGCGAAGACTTTACGCCTCTTTTCATTTTTCTCTTGGCAAGTTGATAGCCCATCTACTGCTTTTATTAACTCCCACAGGAGTTATGTCTGTTTTTTTTATCATCATATCGAAAAGAAAAAGTAATACAAAATATGATTTAATTAGAGATACAGCAAGAAAATACAGGTTCGGCCGTGTTTTTACGATTCTCCCCCTATCGGTTTTTTTAATTTTCAGTATTGCCAAAAATGTGAAATTGAATTGGACAGGCCCATTGTGGCTGATGATGGTCCCATTTGTCGCCTGTCACATGCTGCCGAACATCAACTTGCAAACCAGGCGTTTTTTTGCATTTATACAACGCTTTTGGCCTTCCACTATTGTTACAGCCATGTTGATTTACGGCATGATTTTATACTATGTCGTCTTGGGAATTCCCGGTCTTCCATATCCTGAAAATTCTTCTTTTTGGGGCTGGGAAGATATGGCCTTACAGATTGAACAGATTGAAAATGCTCTTGAATTTCGCACAGGAACAGAACCTTTGGTGGTTGGTCTTGACAAGTACAAAATTGCCAGTGAACTTGCTTTTTATCGCACTAAAACCGAAAGAAATCCAGGGGAACAACGGAATGAAGGGGTTTTATTCACCACCGGCCGCCATTTATTCGGAGAAAATAGTTTAATGTATTCCTACTGGTTGCCAAAATATAAACAAGGAAAAGGAACAATGATTCTTGTGAGTAAAAAACAGAGCGACTTTTTAAAACCATCCATTACTTCACGCATCCATAAAATGGGTGAAGTGCAGGTTATGATCATTAAAAAAAGGAACGTTCCGGTAGGGCGCTGTTATTTTTGTTTTGCAGAAGGGTGCGCAGCATAGTGGCCGCAGGAACAAAAGACTTAACCAATACCTAAGTTGAGCGGTTTCTTGCGCATTATCATTATCTTGTTCGTTGCTCATGCGGGGTTTGCAAAAATTCTCTACATCTGTTCCTTATTCGAAGGATGTAAGATCAGCGCAAATTCATTTCAGCCGTTAACACGTTGGCTGATTTCTTTCAAGATGTTTTTGGACTGAACCAGAAGACCGGTGAGATTGCTTGCCTGCAGATTGGCTCTAAAAATATGGTCAGGGGTAAATTCAAAGGATTTATTGTTTGCAGCAATCATGTCAACGATACCAAATGGATGTTTCTGGTGAGCTTCCGAAAAATATAAAGAGAGTTTATGTCCTGTTAAATCGAGTCTCTTAACGCCGGCCTTTATTGATAATACTTTAAGCATGATCTTTAAGAGAAGATTGGCGGCTGAATTTGGCAAAACACCATACCGATCAACTAATTCGCTTTTAATTTCAGCTATTTCTTTAAGATCCGTCATCTTTGCGAGGCGGCGATAAGCTGAAAGACGCTGGTCAATATCAGGAATATAGGATTCAGGAATATAGGCGGAGATAGTAATATTAATTTCAGGATCAAGATCTTCCTGGACAGGTTCTCCTTTTATTTCAGACATCGAAACTTCCATCAGCTTCAGAAACATATCATATCCTATAGCTGCAATATGCCCTGATTGCGATGAGCCTAATATTGTTCCTCCTCCCCTGATTTTCAGGTCACTTGTGGCTATCTGAAAACCTGATCCTAAATCGGTATGTTCCATTAATACCTTGAGGCGTTTTTGTGCGTTTTTGGACAGAGCGGTTTCATCAGGAATGAAGAGATATGCATAAGCCTGTTCGTCAGATCGTCCCACTCGACCGCGCAGCTGATATATCTGTGACAGTCCGAACCTGTCCGCCCTGTTGATAATTATGGTGTTTGCCGAAGAAATATCAAGACCGGATTCAACGATTGTGGTGCAGACAAGCATATCTATCTTTTTTTTCAAAAACGAAAGCATTACCTTTTCTAATTCACTTTCATTCATACGGCCATGTGCAACATCCAGCCTGACTTCGGGGACAAGTCCTTTCAGATGCCTGGCTATTTTCCATATCCCACTGGTTTCATTATGAATAAAAAAGATCTGCCCTTTTCTGCTCAGTTCATTTTTTATCGCTTCTATGATGACAGCATCATCAAACTTGGAAATATATGTGATGATTGAGCGGCGATGTTCAGGTGGAGTCGAAATAATACTGATATCTCGTATCCCCATCATGGAGAGGTGAAGTGTTCGCGGTATAGGGGTCGCTGTTAATGCGAGAACATCTGCGCTGCTTTTTATATTTTTTAATTTTTCCTTATGCTTGACTCCAAAACGCTGTTCTTCGTCAAGTATAATCAATCCAAGATTTTTAAAGCCGATATCTTTTTGTAAAAGCCTGTGGGTTCCTATGATGATATCTGTTTTTCCCGTCTTAATATCGTTGACAATTCTTTTTTGCTCCCGTATGGGCCTGAACCTGCTCAAACATTCAATATTAAATGGATACTGTCTAAAACGGCTCGAAAATGTTGAAAAATGCTGCTCTGCCAAGACTGTGGTTGGTACCAGCATTGCAACCTGTTTGCCGTTATTTACAGCGGTAAAGGATGCCCGCAGAGCGACTTCTGTTTTTCCGTATCCCACGTCGCCGCAGACAAGTCTATCCATAGGCGTTGAATCTTCCATATCTTTGAGTACATCTTCTATTGCCCTTAGCTGATCGGATGTTTCTTCATAAGGAAAGCCGGCCTCGAAATCCAATATATAGCCGCCTGGGTTCTTAAAGGGAAAACCGTTCTCAACCTTTCGTTTTGCATAAAGTTTGAGAAGTTCGCCCGCAATCTTTTCAACAGATTTTTTCGCTTTCTTTTTGGCATTTTCCCATGATTTTCCTCCCATTATACCGAGAACAGGACTTATTCCGTCTATTCCCATGTACTTCTGCACCATGCTCATACGATCTACAGGAAGATAAAGTTTATCATTATTTCTGTAAAGAATCAGAAGAAAATCATTGGTTGAGCCGTTTAGTTTAAGTTTTACCAATCCCTGGTACTGCCCGATTCCATGCTTTGTATGTACGACAAGGTCTCCTTTTTTTAAATCTTCAAATGCGATAAGCTCTGACTGAATCTTTGGCAGTGTTTTTTTCTTCTTTTTATGCTTGACGCCGAATATTTCATTTTCCGTAATAATGGCGATTGATTCGGTCTGCCAGACAAATCCGGAAGAAATCTGTCCAAGGCAGGCATACACATCTTTTTCGCTCTCTTTAAAATTAAAGAAATTGTCAATAAGCTTCAACTGAATACCGTACGGTTCAAGAAGCAATTTCAGCCTGTCAGCCCGGGAGCGACTGGAGCATAGAAGAAGTGTTCTGTATCCGGACGCCTTTTTATCATTGATCCAGTCAGCAAGAGGTAAAAGAAGATTCTCCTTTTCCCGCCGGCTTTTCAGTTCAAGGCGGACAGAGCTGTTATCCTTTACTGTAAAATTATATTGAGGCAAAGGCTTACCGTCCGAGTTACTTTCTGACACGGAAAGGGCTTTTAAAATCAAGGGCTTTTTCTGTTTTATGATTTCTTCTGCCTTTGACCATTTTAGATAAAAAGTCTCTGGCAAAACAGAGAGCCTTGATTCTTTTTGTGAAGAGAGGTAGTTTTTTTCAATTTTTTCTTCAAATGCATTTGCCGACTTTTCAAGTTCACCGGGTTCCATTAAAATGAAAAGGGTATCAGGCCGGACATAATCAAAAAAAGAATCTAATTCCTGATAAATAAGAGGAAGCAGACTTTCAATTCCTGGAAATAATCCTTCTTTTTTGATACGATCAATAAGCTCCTTGACTTTTATTCCGGGAAGATTCTGAGCTGATGCTTTTTTTCTCAGTCTGGTGATAAATTCGTTTATGGATGCCATTTGCAGAATTACCTCCCTTGCAGGAAGGATGACAGCCTCGGCAAGACTTCTTGTCGTTCTCTGTGTTGCTGCGGAAAAGAATCTTAAAGAATCAACAGTATCACCAAACAGCTCAATTCTCAGGGGGTCAGGATAAAGCGGAGAAAAGATATCGAGGATTCCTCCCCTTAAACAAAAATCTCCCGGCTCTTCTACAATTGTGGAACGAACATAACCGCCTGAAACAAGTTTTTCAATCAGATGATCTGTCTCAATATCTTCGCCGGTCATAATAAGTTCGGCATAATTACAGAGCTGGTGCTTTGGAATCAGCAACTGCAGCACAGCTTCTGCAGTTGTTACCATAATCGGCGGCACTTTAACCGTATCAAAGGAGATCATCTGGTAAAGGGTACGGATTCGTTTTGCCGCTGTTTCATTATGGTAAGCAAGAAACTTGTGAGGAAGAATGTTGTAAGGTGGAAAGTATCTTGCAGGGGGCATCTGCCCGCCTAAAAAAAATTGCAGGTCTTCTATAAGATTCTCAGCATTTTTCGGCGAAGAAACAATGACCAGTAAAGGTGTCTGTAATTCCATGTACAGACGGGAAACCATATATGATTTTTCAGATCCTGAAAGGCCGGTGCAATCAATGGAATCCTTTCTGGCAGCAATAAGATCGATTAAAGATTTGACTGAAATTATTTCTTGATTTTGATACATAAACAAAAAGAGTATGGTCCCACATTTAGCTCTTTGCGCTCTAACTATTTGAATTTATAAAACCCTAATATTCAGATATATAAAAGAGCATCAAAAAACTTGCTTAATTTTCAAAGTGTTACAGAGACAAGCGAAATATAGGTATAGTTGGAGCTGTTAAGCAAGAATGCGAAACAGTTCCAGGCATTGCGGACACAGCAAAGAATGAAAATTAGGCGGCGCCTGAAAGTCCATTTTATAACATAGCTAAAAATTCTCTATTCATCATTTGGCATCCTTTATTAGCGCCCAAAAATAGTTTGCACTTTTAACGCTTTTCGCTTTCTCGTTTCAACGCTCCAGCGCGGGAACCCCGCATTGTATGCGTTCCCGCGCTGGAGCACGGGAACCATGCAAAAACCAACATCTTTATATAAATCACCTGCGGCAAGTCTTCTTGGAATAATAAGATAGCTTTTTTGGATTAACCTGGGCCTATATTTTCCTTTTTCTCATTTACTCTTTCTATCACCTTAACCGCTGAAGCGATAAATCCTGAAATATCAGAAAGAGTGGTTGGAATTATCATGGTATTGTTCTGCTTTGCCAGATTGCCGAATTCTTTGATATACTGTTCAGCAATCCTCAGGTTTACTGCATCCTTGCCGTTTTCCTTGCCAATCCCCATTGCTATTTTAGCTATCCCGAGGGCGGTAGCTTCAGCAACCTTTTCAATCTCAGCCGCCTTTCCTTCAGCCTCGTTGATGCGTTTTTGCTTTTCACCCTCAGATTCAGCGATCATAGCCTTTTTTTTGCCTTCGGCCTTGTTTATTTCAGACTGTTTTTCGCCTTCGGATTCCGCAATCATAGCCCTTTTATCCCGCTCGGCCTTCATCTGCTTTTCCATTGACTCTATGATGCTTTGCGGAGGCTCTATATCCTTGACCTCATACCTGGTCACCTTTACGCCCCAGGGATCGCTGGCTTCATCCACAGCCTGCACCACCCTTGAGTTGATGGTTTCCCTGGCCTTAAAGGTCTCATCCAGATCAAAGGTTCCGAATATACTTCGCATGGTGGTTTGCGCAATCTGGGAGGTCGCATATTTATAATCCTCTATACCGTAAGCGGATCGCTTCGCATCCACAACCTGGATATAGAGAATGCCGTCCACCCCGATCGAAACATTGTCCTTTGTAATGCAGACCTGCTGAGGTACATCAACGGCCTCTTCTTTTAAAGAGCGTTTATATGCGACCTTGTCCAGAAAAGGAATCAGAATGTAAAACCCGGCCTCCAGTGTACGGCTGTACTGTCCCAGACGCTCAATAACATATGCTGTTTTCTGCGGGACAATGCGGATTGTTTTAAAAAATGCTATTATAACAACAACGGCTATGCCTATTCCAATAAATTCCATTAATTCCTCCTTTGACGTTTCGTTAGTTTTTCCTGTGCTTATCGAATTAAATATATATATTGTTAGTGAGTTGCAAGCGCCTACAAGTTGCGGTGTGCCTTCGGAGGATTAATTGACAACCCAAAGCTGCCTGAGAATTTGTATCCCTTATGTATTGGCAGAGATTTCGACTCCCCGTCTCTCTTAGGCACTATGGCTCCACAATATTGATACCTAAACTCTGCGTAAACTATTTTCAAAAAGAAAATTATGCTTTTAATATCAACGAATTATAGAAATGTTGTACTTGTTGATGCGGCCATAAAGGCTGCGGTTTCTGAAAATAGTTTACCCTCAGGGAGTGCCGGTTTTACCGAATCTGCGGTGCCGGCAAGGACTTGAAGTATCGCAGTGCGTCTGCGCCCCTGCCGCCCTGCACCTGCCTGCCGCAGGCAGGTCTTCGGCAAAACCCGACGCTTGCAGGATTTAGGTGATAAATTAAATCATACCTCTGAAAATTAGCGAAAGGTGTGCCTCCTGTTATCTGGTTTCAGGTCGGGAAGC
>CAZRLQ010000105.1:0-7502 GCA_964600725.1 uncultured Desulfobacterales bacterium | reverse complement strand
GAGTTTTCGAAAAATAGTTTTACTCGATGTTCAAGTTTTTTGAGCTATTCAAAAACCATCTTTATATAACCTATTGATTTTATTAGTGTGATGTATTTGGAAGAACTTTTTTGTATTTTAATAAATTCAGCAACTTATAAAAAAACTTGATCATCGAGTTTTAGTGTTCGGCATTATAATTACTTAACCCAATCTTCAGCATCGAGTTTTGAGTGATGAGTTTTGAGATCAGGAATGGGGACGAAATAACTTCTCCAACTATAAAATGCCCAAAAAATTTCCGGTGCTTGCGGGGGCAGCCACAGGGGGCTGCCCCCGCTATTTTGCGCTAATATGCATCACGGCTTCAGGTAATGCTTGTTTTTATGGGAGTTATTTCATCCCCGTTCCTTAGAAGGCTGTCCGGGAATGGCTGCTTTCCGCAATCTCTGTGCCTGCCTGTACGTGTCCGCACGCAGACAGGTCACCGCACAGGCAGGCGCAGAAATCGGGCGAAAAGGCCATAAATCAACAGACTCATCTATATTTTATCCTCATTTTCAGTCATCTCTGCAGAAGGAAAAGACTCAATGGCGGAAAATACGTAATAACAAGAACTGCTGCAAAGAGGACGATCATAAAAGGTATTGCAGCCTGGTACAGTTCAGTAATGGATTTATCAAAGCGGTAACTGGCGATAAAAAGATTCATACCTACCGGCGGCGTAAAATAACCGATTTGCATATTGGCTAAAAAAATTATGCCGAGATGAACAGGATTGATTCCGTAACTCACAGCTACAGGAAGTATCAGGGGAACAATGATCACCAGTGCTGAAAAAATGTCTAAAACGGCTCCAAGCAGAAGTAAAAAAAGATTAAGAATAATTAAAAATATAATTTTATCGTTAACATGGACACGAATAATATTAAACAGGCGAGCTGGTATCTCAGCATCAACCATAAGATTTGTTGAGGCTAAAGATACACCTAATATAAGCATGATTCCGCCTACCATCACCATTGAATCCTGCATAATGACCGGAAGCTTTGAAAATTTAATCTCTTTATAAATAAAAATTTCCACTACCAGTACATACATAGCAGTAACTGCTGCTGCTTCCGAAACGGCAAAAAAACCACTGTAAATGCCGCCAATCACAAAAACCGGCAAAGGTATCTCCCAGACAGCTTCACGCAGTGCAGCCGCAACTTCCTTCCATGAAAATCTCTTTAAGGGCAGGGAGCTAAAACGGTTTACCCAAAGACTCCAACAGGATAATAGAACAAGCATAAGAAGGGCGGGGAAAAAACCGGCAATAAAGAGGCTGTCAATTGTAACTTCCTTGCCGATATTCATTTGCTGGGCTATGATACCGTAAAGAATAAGAGGCAGAGATGGGGGCAGAAGAAGTCCGAGGCTTCCAGATGTTGTCACAAGTCCGATACTGAACTTATCCCCGTATCCAGCCTCTTTTAATGCAGGATAAAGAAGTGCTCCAAGAGCGACAATTGTTACACCTGACGCCCCTGTAAAAGCGGTAAACAGGGCACAGGCAACAAACGCCACAATTGTCAGCCCGCCCGGCATCCAGCCGAAGAAGGCCTCTGTTAACCTGACCAGCCTTTTTGATGAACGGCTTTCACTCAGAAGATATCCTGCAAATGTGAAAAGAGGAAGTGCCAATAAGACAGGCGTATCAGCAATTCGATAAATCTCGATTGCAATTACAGACAAATCGATACCCATATAGTAAAAACCTGTCATGGAAGCTGCTAAAATTACAGCGAACAGAGGAGTTCCCAAAAAGGCAAGTAAAATTAATGCCGGCGCTAACAGGTAAAGAATCACGGCTCGGGATTAAATATTTTTGTGAAGTTCATAATAAAGAGGATAAAAAAACGAATGGCAATTACTGTAAAGGCAAAAGGGATGATTACTTCACACAGCCAGACAGGGACACTGGCAAAAGCTTTGGCGCCTTCTTCAAACTCCATCCTGACAAACCGCGCGCTGTAATATGCAGCTAACAAACAGATTACAGAAGTAAACAGCTCCACAATGCAATTGACCACTCTTTTGGCGTTTTCAGACAGATAGCGGCTGACAATATCGATACTTATATGCCGGCCGCCCCGGCTGGCTGTTATAGCTCCTGCAAAACCAATCCATAATACCAAAATGCGCACTAATAAGTCACCCCAGACAATGCCGGCCTGAAACAGATTCCTCAGGATAATCTGTATGACAGCTATACTGATCATCAGTAAAAGCAGACCCATCAGGACAAAATTTTCAAAACAATATAAAAATGTCTGGATTTTTTTTAAATGTTGAATAATAATTTTTTTATTCATCGGCATGAAAACGGCCGGACCTGTAATCATTAATGTTTTTCTCCAGAATCTGCACAATACCCTCTGACAGCCTGCCGGCTATAACCATCTGTTTTAATATCTTCGAAGCCGAAGCATACCACTGTTTAAGCTCTTCCGAAGATGGTTTCATGAATTGAACTCCCTGTTTGCGAAGCACCTGCAGGGCCTTTACGTTATCCTTACGATTTTCCCTGTCAATATCTTTAAAGACTCGTTCCATAACTTCCCGGACAATCATCTGATTGGCAGGTGATATCTTTTCAAAAACCTTTCGGTCCACGGCCATTACCGCAAAAATATAGACAAGAGGAACATCCAGCAAATATTTTATCTGTGTATGCCATTGCAACGCGATAGCTCCAATCGGCGGAGTGGCAACGGTATCAATCAGCCCTGTCTGCAGACCAGTGCGGACATCTGCAATGGATAGTGGAATCGGAGTTATGCCAAATGATTTAACGATCTCCATGGTGGTTTCATCATTGTCCGGAACCCACATTTTCTGTCTGCGCAAATCATCAATTGTAAGTACCGGCTTATTCGACATGATATAAGCAAAACCACCTTCAGCTAAACCAAAGGTTACAAATCCTCCTTTTTTCAGACCATCAATAATCGTTGTATCCATCTTGCTTCGAACATAATCGACCTCTTCAAACGACCTGAAATTCAAAGGGAGTGAATAAACCTGATTGTCACGAAAATATTTTGACAGACTGCCGGCTACAACTGCACCGCCTTGCAACTGGCCGATTCGAATCTTTCGCAACACTGTTTTGTCGTCTCCCATAACGCCGCCAGGGTAGAATTTAAAACGTACCCGGTTGTCTGTTCTTCGCGCTACATCCTTTGCGCCCAGACGCATTTTTTGCATCCAGCCCGACCCTTCCGGTGACAATGTTGCAATCTTTAAAATCACTGCATCAGCTAATGCTGGAATCAAAACCGGAAAAGCAAAACAGATAATCTGAAAAATTCTGTATCTATTAAACCCTGTTTTGATCATTTTGAATCCACTTTTCATTATGAGTTATGAGTTATTGAATTCCTAACTCCTAACTCACCACTCATAACTCATTAGCTCCTAAAAGCTAAGTGTTAATAGCTCTGCTCATCACGAATTACCACACCAATTCGTAATGAACAGAAATTTACAAACTGAACAACCATTTGATATCGTTGATAAATGAAATCGCCTGTTGCTTAAAGCACGTTCTTTGTGAAATAAGGCAACGGCAGTAAAATCCCCCTCAATCTCCCTTTTCCAAAGGGGAAAGCACATAAGGTACACGGACTTATTTGAGAGGTTATCTAAACTGTTGATAAATACAGATTTGGTTCTAACTTTGGCCATCAGCAGGTGTAATAAGAATAAGAAAACGGAAAAAATTAATCCGCAGATTAACTGCCGGTCTTTTTTATCTGCGCAATCTGCGGATGGATTTTTTTTGACAATGGCCGAAAATATGGCCAACCCCGTAAATACAAATTTTATCTATTAATTTATATTGGAATATCAACAGATTAAAAGTGCGGAATGAGTTTGTAAATTTCTAAATAAACCTAAATTAAGTCACCTGTTCAAAAATACTCATCGGATGTATTGAGCAGTTCCCGTGCCTCTTTTTGAGCCATATTATTGATCAAAGCATATCCGGCTACATCCGGTTCGGCATCTAAGACTTCTCTTAGCAGCCTGTCGTGCAATTTTCTATCAAATATCAAACGAGCATACTGCCTTGCATAAGATACTTTTGCCATTAAATTTTTACCGCCTGAAAACTTTATGGCCAGCTCAAAATGCTTGCGGCCTTTTTCAGGGGTGCCGCCTAAAGCGGAGGGAATCAATGTATATAATATACCTAAATAAAGATGGGCACCCCCTTCGTTATATGAATCATCTATTTCAACAATTCTTTCCATAATCGCTTCGACGCGTGAAATTTCAGCAATGGCATTCCAGTCTTTTCTATGAGCCTGAATCCAGCCGGCCCAGGCTGATCCAAGAATGTAAAAATGCCTTAAATCCTTATAACCGATTTCAGCTATGACCCTGGTGAATGATTCAAAACTGCGATCTTTCAGCATGCATGCATCAGCTTTGTGAAGACAAAGAGCGTCAAGAGCATACTTCAGTGCCTTTGACGTCATTTTTTCCGCCCGCTCAGCATCAGTAACATATAAAGCTGTATATGAGTTGTATAAGTTTGCAGCGGAAAGAAGTATCCGATCATTTTTCGGATTACTGTGTACAAACCCGTCGATAAGAAGCAGATATGCAGGTCCTCCTTCTTTTACCGTCACCAGATCATTGTTGTTCAATATGGCATAAGTCAGGTTATCGGTCATATCTCTGGTTGCAGAAGATATAAAGAGACCGCAGCCGGATATGGAAATTGCGAATAAGAAAGCAATGACATGTTTAACAATCATGATAAAATAGATTTTAATATATATTTCTGCGGATTAACCGGTACTCCATTTAAACGAACCTCGTAATGAACATGTGGTCCTGTGCTTCGTCCCGTACTTCCAAGAAGACCGATTATATCTCCTCTTTTTACCTTATCTCCCCGTTTCTTCTTCAGTTTATAAATATGACCGTAACGTGTAACCATTCCATAGCCATGATCAATTACAATCATTTTGCCCATTAACCCCTTGTTCCCGGCAAATGTTACAACTCCGTCGGCTGTGGCAAAAATCGGGGTTCCCTTTTGGGCTGCAATATCGAGTCCTCTGTGGAATTCCCGCCTGCCTGTAAATGGTGATCTGCGGTATCCAAATCCAGATGAAATCCACCCGCCTTTTATCGGACGGATTGAAGGAGTAGATGCCAGAAGATTCAATTTATCTTCAAGATGTTCATAAAGGGATTCAAATCCTTTTTCCTGGTTTATTGAAGCCAGAGTAAGGAGTTTCACCTGTTCATGCATATCACGCATCAGACTGTTTGACTTTTTTGATACCGGCACTCGAATATCGATGTCTTCCAGAACCGAACCGCCAACACCAAAGGAGCCGCTTTGCTCAGAATTGTTTTCAATATTGGCAATGGTGCGTATCTTTTTTTCAAAATTGTTTAATTCCAGCAAGTTCGCCTTAAGTGAGTTGATTTCTTCGGCAAACTTCAATATCTGTCTGCGCTGACTGGATATTTCATCTTCATACTCGTAAATAATATTCTTAAGAACCAGGCTGCCTGCAAATCTGTCTTTAATATTGCAGTAATCGCTGATAAAAAAGAGTAAAGAAACTATACATACCAAGAAAAAAAGGCCTAAGAAAAACAATGCCGCCCTGGGAAGGGTTACCTGTTTTACGGAAGAGCCGGTATTGCTTAATGCAAAAATCGTAATCTTTTTTCGCATAATGTATATACCTTTACTTGAGTTGAAGATTTTCAAACAGACTCTTAGCGCGAAAGGGCTATCAGTCTATAAACAAGCATTCCGGCAAGCCATGCGATATCTTCCGGTGATAAAATCTCCCCTGTTATTTGATCAAAAAGAATATTTGCCTCAGGCGGAAACTCATTATCACCCTGCCATAAAATTAACTGCACCGGAACCCTGGGAAAAACTTTAAATTCGAATGCCGCGTCCCCTGGCTCAATAGACATGCCATCAAGATACTTAGCAGCTTTTATCAACCCTTCTGCATTATTGCCGAAAACTTTCTTAAGCGGATCAATGGCCCTTTTCACAAACGCACTGAAGTAAAATGAAGCACCCTGTATTTCTCTGTAAGCCACCCACCTGCCGCTAAGTTTTGAAATGCTTTCGGACATTAGATAGTGAAGTATCAATACCTGCTCTTGTATCGGCACTTCAAAATCTTTCTCTTTTTCATCTTCAAAATTAAAATCAGGATAACTTACATTGTAAATCCTGTTCAAAAAAGGAATAATTAATAAATTACCTTTTTTTGTTTCAAATTCCGATTGCAAAGCAATTTTATCAAAAGACCCTTTTAAAAGTTTTTCAACGGATATTTTTTTTGCATTTATATAATCATCAATTCTCGCCATAATTCCGGCTCCTGCAACAAAAAAGCCTCGCCGTAAAAAGGGAGGCTTTTTTATAGTCATCATTTTCTTGTAGTTTTATGACTTTCCCGTTGAAAGTCAAAAGATCAGACCTCCAGCCAGGAATCAGAATAGAGCGACTTGCCAAGGATTACATTGGTTGTTTTTACATAATCCTGCATCTCTTTTGAAAGACTGTTCATATCCGGCTCATTGCCGTCCATTACACCATATATCAGATCCACAATGTCCTGGCGCTTGCCCTTTGCTATTTCCGTAAGCTTTTCATCAAGAGGATCGGAAATCACGGAATACATACCATGCTTCTGCAGCATAACCATATAGGTCTGATTTAAAATCGGACGCAGATGAGTCGGAGGACCGTTTGAAATGTTTGACAAACCGCAGGTGCTCTTCGCTCCCGGCGCTATATCCTGGACCATCGCCTGAAAATTCATGAGGCTTATCGCCTGGGGCTGCTGGATATTTACAGGTGTTACGATTCCATCCACCCATATCCTTTCGTTTTCAATACCGGCCTCATTGGCCGCATAAAGGAGTTCAACACAAAGAGCCGCCCGTTCATTCTCATCACGGGGAAGCCCCTCCGGCCCCCACATCAGGGCAATAAAATCAGCATTATATTCAACAGCAAGCGGAATCATCTTTTCATAACGTTCCGGACGGCACATAATCGAATTGATTATCGGAGTCTTTTTGCACACTTTAAGGGCAGCCTCAATAGCGGCAATGTTGGAGGTATCCAGAACAAGGGGCAGATCAACCACCTCTTGTACAACTTCAACTACCCACGGCATAAGCTCATGCCCATCCTTTTTAGCAGGACCAAGATTTATATCAATATAATCCATCCCTTTTTCTTTTTGACTAAGGGCTTCCTCCTGAATAGGCTTTGGATCACGCTCCTTAAATGCTTTGCCGATCTTTTTAGATATTACGTTTAAACTCTCACCGAGAAGTAACATTCATCCTCCTTTTTTACTTGATAAATGAACCGGTATCTATGAGTCTGTTGATTTATGGTCTTTTCGCCCGATCTTTACGTTATGCGAAAAAAATAATCCTTACGAATATCAACTATATGCCTCCGGTTATTT
>CAZRLQ010000104.1:0-7519 GCA_964600725.1 uncultured Desulfobacterales bacterium | reverse complement strand
AAAAGCATAATTTTCTTTTTGAAAATAGTTTATGCAGGTTTTAGGTATAAATTATCGATATAAAATATTATGTTTAATGGCCAGCATAAGCATTGACACAAAAACAAAACGTCCTGTATAAAGAGTGTGAAAAGAAGTCGTCTGTTAAAAAGCTGGTTTATGCCGCAAGCGGTATCCTATGAGCAACGAACTTGATTAATACCATAAGCACTGGCAAAATAGTCCAACTACGTATCAAGGTATGGAAGAAAGCCCATTGTTTTACCCACAGATTTCCTAAAATCAGAAAAGATTTTCCTTTTGATAAACAATGAGGATGTTGAACTGTTTTATTCCTAAGCAGGGGTTAAGAATCTTTAACCTCCGCAGCTAATTGCTAAAAGCTAATGGCTAACAGCTAATAGTTATTATATGTATGAAAAATAAAAAACAGAAAGTCGTAACGATAGGTGGTGGGACAGGCCAGTTCACACTTCTTTCCGGGCTCAGAGATATTGAGGAAATTAATATTATCGCTGTGGTATCAATGGTTGACAGCGGTGGAAGTACCGGCAGGCTGCGCGATGAGCTTGGTATTTTGCCCCCGGGAGATGTATTGAAATGCATTTTAGCACTCTCTCCATGTCAAGATGTCGTTAGAAATATTTTATTGAGACGCTTTAAACGTGACAGGCGTTTGGAAGGGCATAATGCAGGAAACATGCTCCTTACAATGCTTTCACGATATACAGGCAGTTTTCCGACAGGCGTTATGGCGCTTGCTGAAATACTTGATGCTCGCGGTTCAATTCTGCCCGTTACTGTTGATAAAGCAACTCTGGTTGCCGAATTGACTGACGGAAACCGTATCTGTGGTGAAAGGGCAATTGATATACCAAGGGGTACGCAGCGTGAAAAGATTCAAGATGTTTTTCTGGTTCCCCATCATAGTGACTCGATCTCTGTTTACCCCCCGGTAATTGAAGCTATCAGCAATGCAGACTATATTATTATCGGTCCAGGTGATCTGTTTACAAGTATTATACCGAATCTGATTGTTGCAGGCGTCAAAGAAGCGCTTCAAAAAACAGATGCTATGATTCTTTACGTTATCAATATAATGACCAAATATGGGGAAACACATAATTTTACCGGACGTGATTTTGTCGTTAAACTTGAAGAATGTATGGGCAGACGGGTTGACGGAATAATATATAATACAGCCAAACCAAGCGAGAGACTGCTGGAACGGTATCGGAAACAGAAATCTCAATTTATTGAAATCGATCAAACTGACGGGTTCTGGCGTGACCGGAATATTTTTGGGACTGATATGCTCGATAATGCCGGCGGAATTGTGAGGCATGATGCATCAAAGTTAGCATCACTTATAATGAAGACCATATCTGAGGGAAAAGCATGGGAAAAACTTTAATAATAGGTGTCATGGGTGGCGGAAAGGCTTCTTCCGATGATGCTGAAGCCGCATACCGGCTTGGGAGCCTGATTGCAAAACAGGGCTGGGTATTGTTAAATGGCGGAAGAAATGCAGGGATAATGGAGGCATCGGCAAGGGGCGCCAAGGATCATGGTGGAATAACGGTCGGTATTCTACCCGATGATAACTACGACAATCTCTCGGAATGCATCGATATCCCGATTTTAACCGGAATGGGAAGCGCACGGAACAACATTAATGTGCTTTCAAGCAATATAGTTGTCGCATGCCCCGGAGAGGCGGGGACATTTTCTGAAATAGCTCTTGCCTTGAAAAATAAGAGACAGGTGATTCTTCTTAAGTTTGATATAGGGGAGTTTTTTGATTTATATGTTAAGCAAAAACTTCTATTCCATGCCAAAACTCCCGAGAGTGTGATAGAAATAATTAAGGGCCTGTCTGAAAACCTTTCTCTTCGCCCGATTTTGCGGAAAAAAGATAATGTAAAAGAGATCGGGCGTATATCAAAAAAAAGAATCGCTTACAATTCAGGTTTTAAATCTGCTTAAAAGAATTAATTATTAAATCGGCAAGCAGCAGGTCTTCTTCTGTTGTAATCTTTATATTGAATCTGCTCCCTTTAGTTACTTTTACTTTTTTCCCAAGCCGTTCCACAAGCTGTGCATCATCTGTGCCTGTGTATCCATCTCTTCGTGCATTTTCATGGGCTTTTATTATGATAGAACATTTAAATGCCTGCGGCGTTTGAGCCAGCCATACATCGTCTCTGTTAATCGTTTTAGCAGTAAAACATGCATTATCTGTCTGTTTTAAGGTTTCAAAGGCTGGTATGCCTAATATGCAGGCGCCGAATTTTTTTGCTCCATCTATGCATGTCTCAAGCTGACAGGGGCGAATAAAAGGACGAACACCATCATGAATGGCGACAATCCCTTCCTTTTTATTATCTGCATTATCTGCCGCCACAAGCCCGTTGTACACAGAGTCCTGACGTCTTTTGCCACCGGAAACAAGGTCGATTTTTTTATGAAGCTTAAGGGGTAAGATTATATTCTTGCAGCAGAAGTTAAAATCTTTTTCTGGAACAACAAGAAATATTTTGTCGATAAAATGACATGAATCAAAGATAAGCAATGTATGACTCAAAACAGGACGGCCAGCAAGGATAAGGTACTGTTTGCGAACCGAATTATTCATCCTGGTACCGCTGCCTGCGGCAACAATAACTGCTGAAACCATTTTATCTTAAGTATTTCAATTCATTTGGAAGGGAAACATTTTTTCCGATGGTGTCTTCACCATAATTAACGCTGGCTAATATTTCAATATCCTTTAAAGCACGAGTATCGCCTTCGAATGTAACCCTGGTAATATTTTCCTTCTGTATTTTGCCGCCGGCCCATTGAATATCGAGTACACTGCTGGCATCAAACCTGTCTGATCCTACACAGAGTTCCACCTTGCCCCCATAATGCTGAACAACTTTTGCAACCATAAGGCTTGGTCTGCTGTGAAAACCGAGTTTCTGAGGAATGTTTACCACAATAGCAGAACGTTCAATATTTTCATTCATTATTTCTCTGGATATTTTTTTGCTTTCGGCAAGGAAATGGCAGGCATAATAAAGTCCGTAATTAATTGTGCGGTCAAGAAGAATTTCAGGATCAACAAGGTTTGCAAGCCTTTTTTGGACCTGTTTGTATATGTTTTTGTATCCGGCCTCGTGGAGGTGTCTTTCAAAAAAATGGAGAAGCCTTCCTGTAACTTGAAGGATATGAAATACAGTTGAGAAATAGCTTCTAAGCTGTTTCAGCTTTCTGAACTTTTCATTATCACCGGGCAGATAACCTCCATGTATAACGTAGGTATCAAATGAAGACTGAAGATTATGAAGAAGCATTTCAAATTGTCTGATCTTGACTTCGTTTATCTTTTCAGGAACAATTTTAAGTATCTGCTTAATATCATACGGTTCATAAAATCCCATCTCGTCAAATGTTTCTGCGATATTTAGAAACTCGCTGGCGATCTTGACAATATTTTTCTTCTGCTGATCTCTGTCTTCGTCATCGATATCGACTTCCAGCATTTCAATGGTTGTAACAACTGGGAAATCCGCTGGAACAAAACGTTCTTTTGGCATCTGTATATTAAGGCGGACAGCCTCATCCAGTACAACCGGAGCTATTTTTATAAGGGTCTGTGTTAAAAAATCAAGGGTTGCTTCGCCTTCTACTTTAAAATCTTCTTTATCTGCAAGATCGTAATAAACAAGACGGTTTGCAAGATGTCTTTGATGATAACTTCCAAGGCTTAAATGCCGGATAGCTGCAGAAAGCTCACGGTAAAAATACCAAACGCTGTTGTTTTTTGCTCCGTGGAAATCGAGTAAATCTTCCAGAACCTGTGAGGAAGATATCATTGTTGAATACAGTTTCTTGGTAAACGGATACCGATATGCATCGTAAGTTGAAACATAGATGCAGCATTTCAGATAATCCTGAGAAAATATTCGAACTTTTTCAGCAAATGAGATAGAGAAGCGGGTATTTTGTGTTTCCATTGCTTACATCATGTTCTTCTGGGTTTCAGAGATAAGCGTGTCAAGTTTATTCTTTAAACTGTCAGGCAGTCCCTGGATGTCGACATTTAAGAAACCCCGTACAATCGTTGATATGGCCTCGTCTTCATCAAGCCCCCTGGACATGAGATATTCGATCTCGCGCTGATCCATTTTGCCCACGGCAGCTTCGTGAGACATTTCAACTCCGGGAAGAAATCCTTTCAACTCAGGGATGGCATGCATCAGCCCTTCATCCAAGATCAATCCTTTGCATTCTAAATGCGCTTTTATTCCAGGAGCTTTTCCAACAAGATCACCTCTTGCAATAATTGATCCCCCTGTTGTAATTCCGCGGGAGATTATCTCAGCTCGAGAACCTGGAGCATTTAGCACAACTCTTGAACCTACATCAAGAAAGCTCCCTTGCCTGGCTACAAGGATACTGTTAAAACGAGCAACCGCCTCTTTTCCATTTAAGTAGGTCGTAGGATACATCTGAAGTGATCCAACTGATCCCATAAAGATATAGTTTGAAACAATTGTTCCGCCTTCTTCTACATTTATGACGGTTCTTGGGCGAACATTTACCTTTTCACCCCAGTCGTGAAACATGGTAAAAATAAGAGTCGCTCCCCTTTTTACGTAAAATTCGGAAATTCCAACATGCAATCCTGACAAAAGATGAGGTGCTGTCGCACATCCTGTAATAATATGGATATTTGAATCTTCTTCAGCAATCACAATGTTATGAACATTTTGTGAAAAGCCGTCTTTTGTAATATATAGACATGACTGAACAGGATCTTTTGCATTGATGCCGGGAAGAGACCGGATAAAGTAACCTTCATACGGGTTTTCGCTTGCATAAAGCGTAAATTTATCGGTATCAGGCAAAATGCTTTTCCACATATAATCGCCGAGCCATTTATGATTCCTGACAGCATCAGTCATACTTGTCACTTCAATACCATCCTGGGCAGCTTTACAATGTATTACTGATTTATCCTTTTGTATGAAGGTGCCTGTCCGGTTTTTTTCATCAGTATCGATTCCTACGTTTAACATCTTTTTTTTATCTTCTGACTCAATCCGTGACAGCTTATCAATATATTTATGTTCTTTTGCATCGACTTTATAATTTTCAAGATTAACATTTATGCTGTTTTTCAGTTCGCGCATCTTATACACTCCTCATAACCGTATTCTCTTATCCATCTCAAGATCTCTCTGGCATTTCTTATACAGCATAAAGCACCGTTGTAAAGAACCAGTCCCTTATCGGCGGTGATATAATCGAGAATATGGCCGGTATGTGTAATAACAAGGGCGGATTTTGTTTCTTCATTGATTACTTCTTTATGGGATTTTCCTTTTTGAGGCAGTTGAATTCGACGGTGCAAAAGTGAATTGATGGTATCACCGATCAGCAGAATAGTTTCAAGATCTACTCCTGATTCGGGTTCATCGAGAAGAACAAGATCCGGCTGCTGGGCCATAAGCTGAAGCAGTTCGGAACGTTTTATTTCACCTCCGGAAAAATTATGGTTGACATCACGGTCAAGAAAATCAGAAAAGTTGAGTTGCCTTGCAAGCTCATCAACGGTTATAGATCGATTTGCACTACAGATTTCAACGATGTCTTTTGTTTTTAACCCATTTATGGTGGGTGGTCTCTGAAAAGAAACGCCGATACCAAGGCGGGCACGTTCGTGTATCGGCATGTATGTAATATCTTCTCCTTTAAATATAATCTTTCCATGGGTTACATTATAGCCGGAAAATCCCATTATCGTCATCATCAGGCTGGTTTTGCCCGATCCATTTGGTCCGAAAAGTATGTGGGTTTCACCTCTGGGAATTTCCATGTTGACGTTCTTAAGTATGGGTTTTCCGTCTATTTCTACTCTAAGATTTTCAATCTGCAGCATATTTTCCTCCCCAAAGGGAATAATAAAATGGCCGGAGCGATCCATAAGCCGAATTCTGTACCCTGCTCAGGTTACCCTTAAGTAAGGCGGCGATCATTCATCTATGGATGTTGGTTGCCCAACACCTCATGCGACCTACCCGGGAGCTTGGACGGGCAATCCTCAAACACTCCTCTATTTGGTCTTGCACCGGATGGGGTTTACCGAGCTTCCCCGGTCACCCGGGAAACTGGTGCGCTCTTACCGCACCTTTTCACCCTTACCAGGCAGTTAGATTTTATGATTTGACAGCCTGGCGGTATGCTTTCTGTTGCACTTTCCTTCACGTCACCGCGACTCCACGTTATGGAGCACCCTGCCCTATGGTGTTCGGACTTTCCTCTGAATTACAAAAATAATTCAGCGATCGCCTGGACGACTCCGGTCGGATTTTACTCTTGAGCCTGTTTGAAAACCTCTCTTTTTGACTGATTTTTAAGTCAGTTTAAGGTTTTATGTAATGTTGCGTGAATGCTCCCTATCAGATCGCAGGGCTTTTATGGACATAAGAACCCTTTCATGGACTGCATCCCCAGTCCTATTATGTTTTTTCGCAGCATTAACGTCCCTTTGGAGATAAAGGTCACCGTTTTGTAAGAAATACAATACGGAATTGCCTTAATGCCGTATCGCCCCCATGCTTTTGTTAATGAAGCGAAAGTTATCATTTTAACTTAACTATGGCCATGCCCAGAAGATATGGTTTTCCATGGGACAATAAAGTTAAGATTTAGCGTTATTGTAAAATATGTGAACAGCATTTATTAATGATGCGGTTTCAGGACAAAAGTTGGAATTATTACTAGGCCTGCCTTGATTCTTCATTAAAATAGGGGTTTGGATTCCTTCCAGTAAATAATTCTCTGACAGTGGGGGCAGAACTTTAAACTGTCACAACGCTGAAGTTCATTATACAATTGTGGCGGGATATTTAAATTGCAACCGCTGCATACAGAATTATTGACAGATGCCAAAGCAGTACCGCTCGACAGATCTTTAATAGTCATAAATTTTTTCAGCAATTCAGGTTTAACCTTTTTTGTGAATTTATTCCATTTGGTATCGAGTTCAGCAAGTTTTTTTATTTTAAGCTCGTTTTCTTTCATTATATTCTGTTTCTCATTGATAGCATGTTCTTTAAGTTCTTTAAGATCATTTTTTTTAGTTAAAATAGATTTTTCTGTTTTCTCAATGAGATCCAAACAAGCAATTATTTCATTTTCAATTTGAGAACTTTTTGTCTTTAATTCTTCTGTTTCTTTTAATAAGGACTTATATTCACGGTTGGTTTTAATCGAGCTTAGTTTTTCCTGACTTTTTTTTATCTGTGAAAGATTCGACTCCAGATCCGATTCATATGAACGGCACTTTTTTTTCTGTTCATCCATTAAAGATTCTTCTTGTGCTATTGTTTTTTCAAATTCTTTTAAATCGGCATCTACTTTGTCAAGTTTTTTGCAAGCATCGCTTATTAATGATTTGATATTAAGGGTTTCAGTTTCAATTGTCTGGAGCTTAACTAAAAAGCCTATCTGTTCTTTAATCATGAGG
>CAZRLQ010000103.1:0-7533 GCA_964600725.1 uncultured Desulfobacterales bacterium | reverse complement strand
CAAAAATCATCTTTATATAACCTGTTGATTTTATTAGTCTGGTGTATTTGGAAGAGCTTTTTGTATTCTAATAAATTCAGTAACTTATAAAAAAGCTTGATCATCGAGACTTAGTGTGATGTCAACCGCAAAACACATGGCGGCCATATAATCTATCTCATATGGTGCTGGTAAATTTAAACCAATCAATGCAATATGTTACGCTTGACATGACATTGGGTGATTTTGGGGTTGGTAATATTTTCGGCCATTATCAAAAAAAAATCTATCCGCAGATTGCGCAAATCAGCGCAGATAAAAAAGACTGGCCGTTAATCTGCGGATTAATCTTTTTCCGGTTTTTCTTATTACACCTGCTGATGGCCAAAGTTAGAACCAAATCTGGGATTTTTAATCAATTAAAAGGAAGATTTAAACTTAAGTCAATATTGTTCTGATTAAATAAATCAATATTATTTTTAAAGGAGGATGATTTTTTATGAAAACCTTAATTGGTGGAGCTGTAGGAGCAGTTTTAGGATTAATAGGTCTTTCTGTGTGGTGGAAACCTTTTTTGCAACTTCTGGCCGGCGCTATTCCAATAATGCTCCTGCTGGGAGGAGGCTTGGCACTTTATTTGGGCTTTGATGAACTTAAAGATACCTGGAAAAAAGAAGATACATCAACTGCTGAAACAACAATAAAAGCTGAAGATGAAGTAGATAAATACAAAAAAGAAGTTGAAGACCTGAAAAAAGAAGTTGAGACCCTAAAGGCAAAAAAAGCATAAAACCCTGCTGCCTCCTTCGGGGAAATAGCCAAAGCTAAAACAAAGCCCCGAAGGAGCTTAGGAATGAGGCCAAAACACAAAACAATACCCATTTATCCATCTTGCCTTCAAGCTATATTTTCGTAAGATTTGAAAAAAAAATTAGTTTCATGCTGCAACACTATTATTCTTATCTTTATTGTAACAGATTCTGCAACAGGACAAGCAGCGCTTTGATTCTGAAATCGCTTCCTCTTTACTGATGACGAGATCACATTCAACAAAAGAGTTAACCCTGTCTTCAACCGAAAGTTCCGGATTTTTTATTCTTGGTATATGCTTTACTCCTTCAACATATTCAAAAAGTGACTCTTTTATATGTTTTTTAAAGAGCCTGTTTGGAACAGGTGTTACCGGTTTGCCGTTCAAATACTGATCAATAGATCTTGCGGCTCTTCTTCCGCCTCCGATTGCATCGACCACCAGAGAAGGACCTGTAGCTGAATCACCGGCAGTAAAAATATATGGAATACTTGACTGGAGTGTTTCATCATCAGCATCAATTGTATCCCATCTCGTAATACTAAGATCTTTGAGCCTTTTTTCTTCTTTTGCAAACGAAAGATCGGGTGACTGACCTATAGCGATAACCACCATATCAATTTCAAGCAGTGTTTCAGAACCTTTGATAGGCACAGGACGCCGCCTTCCGCTTGAATCCAGCTTTCCAAGCTCCATCTTCAAATATTCCAATTGTACGACATTACCCTGACTATCGCCGGTAATTCTTACAGGAGCTGCTAAAAATAAAAATTCAACCCCTTCATGTTCGGCTGCTTCAATTTCGACTTTGTTTGCAGGCATTTCACTTTTTGTCCGACGGTATACGATATATACCTTTTCAGCTCCCATTCGGACAAGGGTACGGCAGCAATCAATGGCGGTATTTCCCCCTCCAATGACAACGGCTCTTCGGCCAATGGGAATTGACTCTCCCATGGCTACTTTCGAAAGAAAATTAATTCCGGTATAACAGCCGGAAAGTTCTTCGCCCTCTACTTTAAGTTGATAATCCTTCCATGCGCCAACACCTAAAAATATTGCATCGTATCCGGCTGAAATCAATGACCCCAATGTAAAATCAAGCCCTAACCGGACATTAGTATGGCTTTTAATGCCTAACTTTAAAATACCTTCTATTTCCCAGTCCAATACTTTTTTAGGGAGTCTGTATTCCGGTATTCCGTATCTGATCATTCCTCCAAGTTTTGGCATTGCCTCAAAAATTGTTACTTCGTGACCAAGCCGTCTCAAAAAATATGCACAGCTCAAACCAGCAGGACCACTGCCGATAATAGCAACCCGCTTGCCTGTAGGGGGCAGACACTTAATTGGAATTCTACGACCTGATTCCATTTCCATATCCGCCACAAAACGTTTCAACTGATTTATAGAAACAGGCTCGTCTTCAATTCCTCTTCGGCAGTACGTTTCACAGGGATGAGGACAGACTCTGCCGCAGCTTAAAAGCAGGGGATTTCTTTCTCTTATTGTATTCACAGCTCCAATAAAATCACCGTTTCTAATTTGAGAAATATATTTGGCAATATTGATCTCCGCAGGACAAGTCTGGGCACATGGAGCAAGAGCGTCAGAATCCTGGTTAAAATGAAGGAGTCTTTCCGACATGGTTTTTACAGATATAATATTTTTTGGACAAACATCTTCACATGCACCGCATCCTACACATTTTTCATCATCAACAATCGGATAACCTTCAAGAGACATTTTAATAGCATCAAAAGAGCAGGCTTTGATACAGTCACCCAATCCAAGGCAGCCTATCTCGCAAACCCTCATGCCGCCGTAAAGAGCGGCGAGCGCCTTACAACTGTTTATACCCATATAATAAAATCTGTTTTCAGCTCTGTCTCCACCAAGACACTCATTTAATGAATGCTTTGCTTCAGCGCTTTCGGCCTCTGAACCGATTATAGCAGCAATGTTCGCAACAGCCTCGGCATCTGCAAGAATACAAGCATTTGGCGGTACTTTTCCTTCAACTATTGCAGCAGCAGCAGCAGAACATCCGGCATAACCGCATCCCCCGCAGTTTGCTCCTGCCAAAAAATTTTCGACATCTGAAATCCGCGGATCTTCGTAAACATAAAAGACTTTTGAGGCGACACTAAGTACGATACCGCATAACAGGCCGATGCAAAGCATAAATAAAACTGCTACAATCACAGTGGACTCCTTGGCAAAAAATAAGGCTAAGGGGGCATAAAGATAAGAAGCCCCATAGCCTTGAACCTATTGAGATGGATGAATAAATGGATAATAGAAAGGAATTTGATCTGTGTTCATCTCACCCCGACAAGAAATTGTCGGGGTATTTTCAAACGTCCCTGATGGGACAAAACGATGCTTCATCCAACTCACAGATACGCCCGCCATGAACCATTATTGCAGACTGATGGTCTCTAACCTATTAATAAATTTGACTAAAAAAATGGAACCTATACTGTTAAAGTACATTAAAGTGCCCTATATGAGTTATGGTGCGCCGTCGGCGGGCTAAACAGACCAGCCTAAAAAGCAGAATCGAAAAATTTTCAAAAAAGCCCCCTATACCATTCCTTTAAACGCAAAGAAGGTAAGTGAAAGTACACCCGCTACAATAAGACCTATTGACGTATCCTGAAGAGGTTTTGGCACTCTGGCCAAAAGAATCCGCTCCCGCACTCCCGCGAAAAGAATAAGAGCCAGGCCAAAACCGACCGCATAGGCAAACGACGAAACAATAGTCTGCAAGAAGGTATATTCCTCCTTTATATTTATCAGGCAAACACCCATCACTGCACAGTTTGTTGTAATAAGCGGAAGAAAGATTCCAAGACCGGCATACAAAGCTGGAATGCTCTTTCTAAGAAACATTTCAACAAACTGCACAAGGGAAGCAATTACAAGTATAAATGAAATCGTCCTGAGAAATTCAAGATTAAAAGGTTTTAAGAAATATGTTTCAGTGATCCAGGTAATTACGCCCGCCATAACCAGAACAAAAACTACTGCCATTGCCATTCCGACGGCTGTCTCCATCTTCTTTGAAGTGCCTAAGAAAGGGCAATTGCCTAAAAACTGAGCAAGCAAAATATTGTTAACAAGGATGCAACTTATCGCTAAAAGTACATAATCACCCATTTTGTTCTTTCACTCCTGTTTATTTTTCAAAAAGGTTCATGATGCAAAGCAAAAGCCCAAGGCCGACAAAAGCACCGGGTGCTTCAACCATAAAAGAAAAGGGTTGAAATGAAGGGCCGAACAGAGTCATCCCTAAAAATGTTCCGCTTCCCAATATTTCACGTACCGTCCCTAATATGGCAAGTGAAATGGTAAATCCTATACCGATACCCAGACCATCCGCCAAAGAAGGTAAGATACTGTTTTTGGAAGCAAATGCCTCAGAACGGCCAAGAACGATGCAGTTAACGACAATAAGGGGTATAAATATACCGAGCTTTAAGAACAGGGGGTATGTATAGGCCTGCATAAGAAGTTCCACTACTGTAACAAATGTCGCAATAATGATAATAAAGCAGGCTATTCTGACTTTGGTGGGGATAATATTTCTCAAGGCGGAAACCAGGATATTCGAACAGACAAGAACAAATGTAGTTGCAACACCCATTCCAATTCCATTTTCAACCGATTTTGTCACAGCAAGTGTAGGACAAAGACCGAGTACAAGTCGAAACGGTGGTATTTCATCCCACAGCCCTTTTACAAATTCCTGAGTGATAGATTTCGCCATATCTTTTCTCCTATTTGAAAGTAGCTTTTAACTTTTTTTCAATTTCAGGTTTCAGCCGCTTATAGATATTGCAGGCATCGGCGGCTGCAAAACAGACAGCACGGGAGGTAATTGTTGCACCGCTTATGGCATTTACCTGCCCCCCGTCTTTTGTAACTTTAATTGGATCATTTATTGAAATACCTTTGAACTGAGCAACAAATGAGGGATCATCTTTTGCTTTCGCTCCCATTCCGGGAGTTTCGCTATGTGTAGTGACACCTACCCCGACGAGCTTATCGTTATCTACATTAATGCCTACCATCAGGCCGACATCTCCGCCGTATCCCTTGCCGAAAGTTTCCAGAGCAACGGTGTTGGCCTTTCCATCAAACACACCAACAAAAAATTTTCTTCCGGTTTCACCATCCTTGAATTCAAAACGATCAGCAATCGGATCATTTGAAGCTCCTTCAAGAATCATCTTTATCACAGGGCCTTTTACAAATTGAAGCTGCTGGTTTTCAATTTTATTCTTTGTTTCATTGCGGATTGAAGCTAACAGACCGCCTGAAAAGGCACTTAAAACTGTCAAAACAACAACCATTTTTATCATTTCACGCATATCAGCCAACCCTTCCCATTGCTTTTGGCCTGATTTTGTCCAAAAGCGGATTAACAAGATTTATTACCAAAACAGCAAGTATAACACCATCTATATACACACCAATATTCCTTATCAGGACGACCATAACTCCGCCAAGCAATCCATAAATAAGCATTGGAATAAAATTGACCGGCGAGGACGAATCTTCGGTTGCAAGGAAAAAGGCACCTATAAGTGTATAGCCTGTAAAAAGATGAAAAAATGGACCGGCATAATTGTCTGGGTCTGCAAAGTTAAACAGCCAGGCCGTTATGAAAACGCCGACGAGAAAGGATATTGATATTTCCCAGCGGATGAATCCTCTTGCGATAAGATAAATACCGCCGATAATAAGTCCAAGTCCAAAGGTTGACCCGATCCCACCCGATTGTCTTCCTAACAGAAGATCTCCATAACTGATAGAACTTATTGCAGATACACCAAAATGTTTAAGAGCCGCCAGAGGATACACCATGGAAAAATCGAGATCATAATTTATCAGCGCCTGATCAAAGTCAAAAAAATCCTTCCATGATATCATCAGAATTGCAATACCTATTACAACCGGATTAAACGGATTTCCACCAATACCACCATATATCTGCTTACCAATAAATATCGAAATAAATGTTCCGACAATTATCAGCCACCAGGGCGTTGTTGCCGGGAGAAGCATAGCAAACAACAACCCTATAACAGCTGCATTACCATCTCCTATCGTCACCGTTCGTTTTGTCACAAGATTTAAAATATATTCCCAGATAATTGCGGTTGAAATGGAGAGTGTCAAAACGCCTAACGCCGGCATTCCGTAATGAAGAATACCCAGTATAAGTGCAGGGATGGTCGCAAGTATGGCATGATAATTTCGCTCGGTTATCGAGCTTCCATTATGCCAGAAAGGAGCATGTGAAACGATCAATTTCTTATGTTCAAACATTAGCTGCCTCCACTTTTTTCGTGCGGTCGAGTTCATATTTTGCCAGTTTTATATATTGCATAATTGGTATCCTTGATACACATACATAACTGCAAAGTCCGCATTCAATACAGGAAAGCAGGCCGTAATGATCGGCACCCTCTTCGTAAAGACCTGATTCAAGAAATCGAACAAGCAGGTTGACCGGAATATTAGCAGGACAAATTCTTATGCATTCACCGCAGTTAATGCAAGGGTAGTCTGAAATATGGGACAAATCGTCTCTATCCTGAACTAAAACAGCATCTGTATCAGGTTGAACACACTGTTCTTCAGAATAGATTGAAACGCCTTGCATTGGACCGCCAAAAATCAGTCGGTCTTTTTCATTTAAAGAGATACTGTTCGCTTTTAGAATTTCACTGACAGCGGTTCCTATTTTTGCCGAAACCAGTTTTTTGCTTCCATCTTTTTTAATAAGAGTCAATGTTTTCATCATGGGAATCCGCCCCTCACTAAAAGCATATCCCATGGATGCGACAGCTTCGGCAGTAAAAAAGCAAACACCAGAATCTTCAAAATTTCTCCCTGCCAATAAACTAAAACCGAGGACATTTCTCATAACCATAGGATAAAGAGTTCCAGGATACTCGGATTTAATTGTCTTTACTGTTGCATCAGTCTCATTTGCTTCTGACACCAGGTTTTGGGGAACTGCAAGTATAATATTTTCAACTCCGGTTATCTTTTTTAAGATGCGTATTCCCGTTTTTATTAAATCAAGATTGGATTTCATAATATACTGGTTTGTTTTGACAAGCAGGTCAGTGTCAAAACCGCAAACGATAATATTTTTTATGGAAACATCGGGATCAGCGAACAGATTAAAAGGAGGGCTGCCTGGAATAAAATTAAGAAAATTTACAGATGCATCGAGGGTTGGTTCTTTGCAGTGGTTTTTGAATTCTTCATCCAATAATTCGTTATCGGCAATATTAATTGTAATTGAAGTATAAGGTTTACCCAGGTAACCTGTGAAATGAGAAATAGATGATACATTTCCCGTAACAGTTGAAATCACATATTCATTACTATCTTTGGAAAGAGATATCTTCTGGCCTGTTTTGACATTATCCCGTTCTTTAAGTAAAACCGCTGCCTTTGGTTCAGTTGGATTATTCAGCAATAGTGTAATCTTTTTTGAAGGCAAAATATTTTCAGCCTTAGAAAGAGAGCTTTCAATTGGTTCACACTCAAGCCGGGGCTTTATCAGACCAAAAAACGTTTTTTTTATCATAGCTCAACCTTTATTTTTTTGATGCATCAGAAAAAAAGGGGAAAAAATAACCAAACAGAAAAAATTAAGCTATACTATTTAATATCTGTCCATAAATGAGGATTTTCGTTCAAAATCAAGGTATAACGCA
>CAZRLQ010000102.1:0-7554 GCA_964600725.1 uncultured Desulfobacterales bacterium | reverse complement strand
ATTTTGCTGCATTATGCTGATGAAATACGTGTTTCCGGCAAAGAAGAACTTGAAGAACGTATTCTCAAAGGAATCAATGCAAGCCCTGTTGTGTATAGATGGAAAAAATTTGATTCGGGTATTGTATAATTTGTAAATATTTTATTGAATCTAAATACTATGTTCAGTAACCAGCTTTTTGGTTATGATGGATTCTCCACGGAAAATTTTTCCACTTTTGCCCTTTCTCTCAGTTTCGCAATATACAAACGGAGCTCTTCTTGAAATTTTTTGCCTTTCAGACGTTGTTTGATCTTATCCTTGACCTCGTTGTAGGGTATTGTTCTTTCAGGTTTTTTGCTGATAACTTTGATCAGGTGATATCCGAACCGGGTCCTAACAATATCACTTACTTCACCCGGTTTTAGAGAAAAGGCGGTATCTTCAAAGGGTTTTACCATTTGTCCCCGTCTGAAATATCCTAAGTCTCCGCCTTTGGCACTACTGGGACATTGGGAGTATTCTTTGGCAAGAGTCGAAAAATCTTCCCCTTTTTTTAACTTTTGCTGAATCTTTTCAAGTGTCTTCCTGGCTTCAGCTTTCTGGGATTTATCCGCTCTGGAATCAACCTTGATAAGAATGTGGCTTGCCTGAACCTGCTCCGGTTGTTTGAAAAAGTTTGGATTGTCATCATAGTAGCCTTTGACTTCCTTATCTGAAACTGTCACTTTCTGAATAATTTCTTTATCAATGAATTTTCGAATAATTATATCGCGTTTAAACTGAGATTTTAATTCGGCCTCAGTCATGTTCATACGGCTCAAAATATCTTTTATTTTAGACTCATCGGAAAATTGCTTTTTAAATTTTTCATCAAGCGCAGCTTCGTCAACTTTGATTCCTTTTTTCTTGCTTTCCTGATACAATAACTCATGATTTATAAGTCTTTCAAGAGTTTTCTTCTTGATCTCTGATAGCTGGGAACCGGTGACCGGTTTTCCCATGCTGGAAAGCTGCTTTTTCACTATGTGCATCAAATTGTCAAGCTGACCCTGGGTGATAACTGATCCGTTAACCACCGCAACTTTATTTTTTGAGGAATCCTTTTCTCCTGCCTGTAATGGAGAGAAAACTAATGTAAGAGCCAGAGCCGTTAATGATATCCAAAACCAACTTCCAAGTTTTACTTGCATCCAAATTTCTCCTTTTCCCGAATTTTTTCCCAGATTTTTCCCAATGTTGCTGAATTTTGCAACTCTTTGTCTGACTCATGGACTGAGCCTTAAATGGGGTCGTACGGAAAGCAGCGGTGCTGCCGGCTCATAATGTTTCAAAATTATACTGGCCGGGTTTCTATGGTTTTTCAGATAATTAATTCCACAAGACTATAGGGAGGAAGGCGTATTATAATACTCCGATGACCGATAACGCAGTGAGATTAATTATATGGACATCTATAAATAAAAAAGGACTTAGAAACAACCCAAGTCCTTATGTTCGATGCTGGTAGTCCCAAGGGGAATCGAACCCCTGTTACCGGCGTGAGAGGCCGGCGTCCTAACCGCTAGACGATGGGACCATTTAAAAAATATATTAAAATATAATTTCATTGTCAAATAATATTTTATGATGACCTTCCTTTTTTGTACCCGAAGAGAAGATATATGACGGGTCCAATAAAAGGTATAAGGGTTATAAACCCCCAGAGCGCTTTTTTTTGCAATGCGCCGAAATCCTTTTTGGCTATATCTATTATAAGCCAGCAGGACAGAAAATAAAATAATAACCCTAAACTAATAATAACCGTTACGATATTCATTTTACCCTTTTAAAATATCAGCAATTTTTAATATTATATTAACATAATAAGCGCTATGATTATAATGATAAATGACTTCATAAGCCTTTTTTTCATTAATATGCGGATGCCATCCATAATGTTTCAAATAGCTTGCGATACTTGATATGGCATCTGCATGGTCAAAAAGATTTATGCTGCCGTCGCTGTTTCCATCTTTAGCGATAAAGAGTATGTTGCTTGGCATAAATTGAGCAATACCTATTGCGCCTGCGCAAGAACCGTAAATACTTGAAGGATCCAGCTTTTCTCTGCTTGTGTATTTAAGAAAAGCTTTAAGTTCTTTGTATGACCATTTTGCTCTTTTTTGCACCCATTTTTCATAATCGTTGAAAGTAAGTTCGCTTGAACCTGAAATTTTGCCCCATAACATCTTTTTAACATTTGGGTCCAAAAGTGAAGCCATGGTGGAAAGTATATTCAATACGGATTTTTTTCCGGTTACTGTTCCAAGTCTTGTTTCAACTAAAATAATGGCTGTTATAACCTCTTTGTTTACTCCGTAATCTTTTTGAGCCCTTGAAAATTCCTTTTTGTATTTCTTTATGTAATTTCTGGCTTTTTGGATTGACTCTTTTGTGGTGAACTGATCATAATTCAATGTTGATTCTTTATGCTTGAAAAAAAGAGAAACCCCTTTTGCATCGAAATAGACCAGGGGATTGTTGTAAAGCATAGTAATCATATCTTTATTAAATCCGTCATCTATAAGTCTTTTCTGCAGGGAGTCAAAATGAGAACTATTATTCTCCCTTGCCAGGGTGTTATGAGTTTGCAAAAAAGCGTCTGAAATCATCAGGCAGCTAAAATAAATGAACAACCAGCAATGCTTGGAAAAGCCAAATGTCATTAATCTCATTTTATTGTCCTTTGGAAAAGGATGGTGAAAAATTTTGTTTTTATTTGTAATTCCAGCCCTCGTAATTTTACCCCTTAGCAGAATCAGAGCTGTTCATTTCAGAACAACAGATCAATTGCCTCTGATATATTATTAATTCCCGTCAGTTCTATGCCTTTTTGCTCAGTCATATGTTTTAAATTATTTCCGGGTATCAGGGATTTCTTAAAACCCATCTTTTTAATTTCAGCTATCCTGGTTTCTACTTTGCTTATTCCCCTTACTTCTCCTGTGAGTCCGACTTCACCCAGAACGACTGTGGTTTTATCAATGGCTTTGTCTAAAAAACTTGAAGCAATTGCCGAGACAATTCCAAGATCAACCGCAGGTTCATCAAGTTTGACTCCTCCTGCAACATTCATGAAAATATCATATCCTGTCAGATGCATTCCAAGTATTTTTTCCATTACAGCAGCCAGCAGTGCAACTCTGTTTTGATCCAGGCCGAGAATCGTTCTCCGGGGTGTTCCGAAATTTGTATGACACGCAAGGCCTTGAAGTTCAACAAGAATTGGCCTTGAGCCTTCCATGCTGGCAGTTACAACGGATCCTGCTGAATTTTCAGGCCGTTCGGAAAGAAAAAGGGCTGACGGATTTGTAACTTCTTCAAGACCATGTTCTTTCATTTCAAAGACACCGATTTCATTTGTAGAACCGAATCTGTTTTTAACGGTTCTAAGGGTTCTGTACATGTAATTACTGTTACCTTCAAAATAGAGAACCGTGTCCACCATATGTTCCAGAATCCTGGGGCCGGCAATTGCTCCGTCTTTGGTAACATGTCCAATCAGAAATGTAGGAATTCCTGTCTTTTTTGACATGATCATAAGTCTCATCGTTGATTCCCTGACCTGGCTTACGCTTCCTGGTGCCGAAGCCAATTCTCTGTTGAACATGGTTTGGATAGAATCTATTACAAGAACGTCAGGCTTATCATTTTCAATTAACTGAAGAATAACTGCAAGATCAGTTTCTGACAAAATCAATAATGAAGAACTTGAAATGGCCAGGCGTTCACTTCTCATTTTAATCTGTTGCGGCGATTCTTCACCTGAGACGTATAGAACAGTAAGTCCTTTATTTGATAAACCATGAAGAGATTGAAGAATTAGAGTCGATTTGCCGATACCCGGATCTCCTCCAATTAAGATAAGTGATCCTGAAACAAGTCCACCACCTATAACTCTGTCAAATTCATTTATGCCCGTTAATATTCTTTCATCTTCGGATATCTCAACGGAGTTTATGGGAACCGGTTTTGAAGCCGCTAAAAGCAATTCTTCTTTGCTTTTCAGATCTGATTTAGCGGCTATCAGCTCTTCGACAAAAGTATGCCAATGGCTGCATCCAGGGCATCTCCCCATCCATTTGTGCGTTTCATAGCCGCAGTTGTTACAGACAAATACTGTTCTGGAAATTTTTTTCATAAATTTTTAACATAAATTCCGCTGATTCTGATTCATCAACAAGGTGTGATGCGGCTTCGGCCTGTCTGTGTGCTGCACCTGTCTGCCTGCTGCCTGAGGGAATTTATATCTCTTATGCATTGGCAGAGGTTTAGTCTCCCCATCTCCCCATCTCCCCGCGACTCTCAGGCACTTTGATTCACAAAAAGGCAGGCAAAGAAATTTATGAATAATTCAGGCTAAATATCATAGTCGCTATGAGCAAGAATAAACTCAACGACTTTCTTATAATAATTTTTCAGAACAGATACAGCGCGGAAAAGACCCATGTGACCCTTATCGCAGATAAGGGTTAGTTTGTTTTCCCGGGGAACAGATTTGATCAGATTCATATGTCCGGTAGCCTGGAGGGGCGGCGTAATGTCATCTTTTGTTCCTCCAATTGACCAAATCGGTACTGAACCAGGATAATTCTCTATACTGATCTTTTCTCCATGAATACATAACGTTCCGCGTATTAATTCATTTTTGACGAAGATTTTTTTGAATGTATCCTGTAAAAAGCCTTCTGAAAAATGAATTACATAATTGTACCACCGATAAAAACTCATTTGCCGTTGAGCTTCCTTCTCATTTCCTTCTTTTAAATCAGATAAAAGTTTTGTTAAATTTCTGAAATGCCGCCCCATTCCCATCAGATAAAAGCCGAGGACCTGAATTCTGCCGTCAAAGCATTTCCTGCCGGCACCTGCACGATCGGCAGGCGGGGTATATCCAAAAAGTTTTATAAGCAAATCAATGTAGTCTTCACCCATTGCACGGGCAAAATTGGTTAATAACCCGCTTTCTCCTTCAGTATGCATGGGCGCTCCTGCTGAGCCGAATGTTTTTCCAAGATGAGGATTCAGAATAAGGGTGCTTATAAGAAGCGGACCCGGCTGACAGACAGCTATCAGATGTGAAGGATGACCGGTAATCTGCTGTAAATGCTCAAGGACTTTTTTGTATTGGCTCACCTGCCCATCAAAGTTTTCACGGTGTCTCTTCCCATTGATATAAAGAGGAATATCTTCAGCGCACTTATTTTCTACAACGGCCATACGGCTGAGGCCGGCATCCCTCATGTAAAGAGCGACTCTTTCCGCTATGTTGGAATGATGGCCCGCCCTGGGGGCAAATACCACTGCATAATTTTTAACTTTGTGCTTGATATCAAGAGAGATATCTATAACCCGCATTCCCGGCAAGTCCAAAAGAATATTTGTATCGTCATATGCGAAACTCCAGTCCTGGGAAGGGAGTTCTTCAGTAAAAAAATTGAAAAATTCAATCTCTCCCAGCCTGTCGGTGTAAAAACGATCTAAATTTTTCGACAGATAGCTTTTAGATAAATCCAGAAACCGGTTTGTTCCATTTTGAAAAATCGAGGATTGCCTGATAAATATTTCTTGATTCTCTTTTCCCGGAATAATAAAAGGGGAAAAGAGTTCCAATACGTGATGGGAAAGGTCAAATGTATCGTTTATTAAGTCAATTCCTGACGATAATGACTGTTTTACCATTAAAGAAGCGTCAGCTCCGGTTTGAGCAGCTATCTTCATACCTTCAAGACTGTTTGAAACATGTGGGAAAAAACTCATATATGAAGCAGGCATAATTTTTTATCTCCTTTATTACTGGGCGCATTTGGAAAAAGCAGGTTTCATATCTTAGCCTCCAGGATTGGTACAACTGCAGGATTTTTCAGCATATTCCAACGCCCTGATTTAAAGTACGAACGAAGCATTAACATTGCTTCAGCGGTTTGATGGCACCAGTATATTCCCGTCCCTTAAGCCTTAAATTCACCACACAGCGTATCGCTCTTTCCATGGCTCCGCTTCCTGTCGGCAATTGCTTTTCAGCTATGGTACGGTAATTCATACGATTTCGATTTCTCACAAAGTAGTCTCGTTCACGCCGATAGTCCTTGCTGAGCCTGCCACGGGAGGAGAAGCAGCTACTTTCCAGGGAAGCGTGGAAAATTATTATTATGTCAAAAGGGTTATTAATGGGGTTGCTGGACATTTTGGTTCACTTGATATCCTGGTTAACAATGCTGGTATTACCGCTGATAAAACCATCAGAAAATGTCTGTTGAACAGTAGCTGCGAGTGAACCAGGTAAACCTTTTCGGTACTTTTTACTGCACAAAAGAGGCACTAAGGCGGATGCTGGAAAAAAAGTATGGACGCATTATCAACATCAGCTCGATTATCGCATTGACCGGAAATGTTGGTCAAGGCAACTATGCGGCAGCCAAAGCAGGCATTATCGGTCTTACCAAATCGCTGGCTTTGGAGATGGCCACCAAGGAAATAACTGTAAATGCTGCAACTCCTGGTTTTATTAAAACCAGCATGACTGATAAATTATCCGCCCAAATATACGAACAAACCAAACAGCGCATTCCAATGCAGCGGTTTGGCACGCCGGAAAAAATGGCTCGTGTCGTCAATTTTCTGGCTGATGAAGAGTCGTCCTATATTACAGGACAGGTGTATGGAATCAACGGCGGTCTATATATGTGAGCAAAATCAAGTTGTACATAAGTTTTGTTCAGTCAGATCAGCCAGATCCGACCTGACCTTAACGCCTTAATGCAAAAGTATCTTAAGCCTAAGTTGAGCGATTCTTGATTCAGGAAATGACCTATCTAATTGAAATTATAAAAAAATCATTGCAATTAGCTTTTTCACCCATTGGGTAAAAACAGATTTTTGAATAGATTTTATAAAATCAACAGCTTATACTTGTTTTTAGAAAAGAATCGCTCAATTCAGGTTAAGAGACGAAAAAACATGTTAAACAGATGGCCCACCTCCTGCTGACTATTAAAAAAAAGAAAGCTCGAGGACGTCAGTTCCACCATTTTCTTTTTGAACGTAAGAAAATTTTCAAATGCAGTTTGAAAGCTGTGAAAAAAAAATCGCGATAGATATCGGCTTGCAGACAATAAGACTGTGGAGGATGGCCGGCGGAAGCAGTCTTTCTTGCTTCAAACCCCAAGACAGCATGGCTTGAGTTAAGGTTTCACTTGTAATATCTTTGCCGCTGGCATTGTCAATTACCTTTACCCGGCTGCCACCGGCAATAATTTCCGGAATACCTTCGAGGTTGATATATTTTTTCGTCTCGGTATGGTAAAGTTGTCGATTGGCATATTTCTTTAAAATTACTTCGGACATTTTTTCCCTTTTCTACAAATTAATATTTCAAATTTCGCTTCATTTAAACACACCTTTCGCTAGTTTTTAGATGGTTGTAGAAACCCCCGCCCTGTGGGCGGGGTCATGTGGACTGGCTATGCCGGTCCCGGATGGGGTTGGCCAAAGGCCAACTCACTGCTATTCCTAATCTCGAGTTGTGCCGCA
>CAZRLQ010000101.1:0-7559 GCA_964600725.1 uncultured Desulfobacterales bacterium | reverse complement strand
TCAGGCTTATCAAAACATACTGTTTGCCGGGATCAACTGGCAGGCTGTCCGGGAATGAGCAATTTTTGTAAGGTCAAGAAAGGCGAAGATTTTAACCGCAGGAATAATACTCACGTATTTTGAGGATTAAAATCTTCGCCTGACCTGTCTGTACCTGCCGCGTCCGCGGCGCAGGCAGGTGCGGACACGTACAGGCAGACGCAGAGATTGTGGAAAATAGTCATTTTCGGACAGCCTCCTAGGGGAGTCCTAATAAACATAATAGCGGGAGGAGGATTTTAAAATGAAAGAAGTTGTAATCGTAAGTGGTGTAAGGACAGCGGTTGGCGCATTTGGTGGTTCATTGAAAACCGTACCTGTAATTGATCTGGGTACATTGGTTATGAAAGATACGTTGAAACGGGTTGGATTAAGACCGGTCATAAACGATCAGATGAAGGAGGTAACGCCGGATAAGCTTAAAGGACAAGGGCTTACAGAACCTGAAAAAAAAGGTTATGATTGGGACGATTCCGCTGTCCCTGTTGTTATAGATGAAGTAATTATGGGTAATGTTCTCCAGGCCTGCCAGGGGCAGAATACCGCCCGCCAGGCAATGATTTATGCAGGTATTCCAAAGGAAACCCCGGCATGCACGATAAATAAAATATGCGGTTCAGGTCTTAAGTCTATCGCCATGGGAGCTACGGCCATTATGGCGGGACAGGCTGATATCGTACTGGCCGGTGGTCATGAGAGTATGAGCATGGCGCCGTTGGCACTGCCAAAAGCAAGATGGGGCCATCGAATGGAGCTCACAGGCACAGGTGATATCTATGACCTGATGGTATTCGACGGTCTGTACGAAATTTTCTATAATTATCACATGGGGATGACGGCAGAAAATATTGCTTCAACTTATGATATCAGCCGGAAGGAACAGGATGAATTAGGTGTTTTAAGTCATAATCGAGCCAGAAAAGCCGTTTTAGACGGGACTTTTGCTCAAGAAATCGTGCCGGTTGTTATAAAGACACGAAAAGGGGAAACCGTTTTTGACACAGACGAGCGTCCCATGGACACAGATATGGAGAAAATGGCTAAGTTAAGACCGGCATTTAAGAAAGATGGTACCGTAACCGCTGGTAATGCTTCCGGAATAAACGATGCCGCGGCAGCAGTTCTTTTGATGAGTGCGGAGAAAGCAAAAGAGATGGGTCTTGAACCTTTTTTAAAGATTAAGGGATTTGCTTCAGGTGGTCTTGATCCTGCTTATATGGGATTGGGTCCTGTGCCGGCTGTAAAAAAGGTCTTAAAGAATACCGGCATGACCATAAAAGATTTTGATATGATTGAGTTAAATGAGGCTTTTGCGTCTCAAGCCATCGGATGCATGCGTGAACTGGGAATAGATGTTGAGAAGCCGAACGAGGTTGGAAGCGGTATTTCTCTGGGTCATCCCATAGGCTGTACAGGTGCGCGCCAGATGGTAACAGCTATGAACCTGATGAAACGAAAAAACTACTCCACCGGTCTTATCACCATGTGTATAGGAGGTGGAATGGGGATGGCCATGGTTGTCGAACGTTAACATACTTGAGTTTTCGAAAAAACTATGATGCTTATCAATAGATAATGGTATAAATTTTGCTATGTGCATAAGGGTAATGAGAGGTAAGTGGTGAGAGGTGCGCGGCATGTAATGAATATTGAGAAAAATGCCTGCGGGGGAAGCCACAGGGGGCAGCCCCCGCAGGCATTTGAACATTTTATAGTTAGAGAAGTTATTTCATCCCCATTTCTAATCTCAAAACTCATCACTCAAAACTCGATACTGAAGATTTGGTTGAGCAATTATAATGCCAAACACTAAAACTGTTTTTCGAAAACTCAAGAACATATAAGGGAGATTTTATAAATATGAACGTAAGCAGAAAGCTGGGTATCCTTGTCTTTTTCGGCGTTCCGGCAATTATCGGCGGCGGTATTGTGTATGCTCTTTTCGGCAACTATGCGGCGGTTTTCATCTATGAACTTATCCTTCTATTTTTCTCAGGTGGTTTTATAAGCAGGCATTAAGTATTTGACTTTTCGGGGCATCTGACAAATCTGCATTTTTACATAGCCATGCTGTCAATTGCCCTTGAAGTCTGTGTTTTTATTTCATGAAAACGGACGGTATATACCTAAAAATGTCTGTTTGATAACCTTCGATTTTGTCTAAGTTCAAAGAAAACGAAAATATAGTGCCAAGGCAGCGCTTTGTGCAAAGTTTCCGCCTGCTGACTGGGTCAGGCAAAGAAGGAAGTTTTCAAACAGATTTTAAGTCGATAGGCCCTTAACTTTCATACTTAGAAGCTGTTTAAAAGCAGGGAATCGAAGCGAATCCGATTCAGCAGTTTTAAAACAGCTTCTTATATTACGATATTGCGTACCGTATGCCAACTTGAAATCAAAAAAGAGCCTTCGTTTTTTACCAAAGGCGTTATGAATAATACTGCTTCCAAGAATCCAATTTTCTGGTTTTTTCTTACCTTGTTTCTTGTTTCTTGTTTTTTGTTAGGCTGGCTAATATGGCCTTTTGTGTCGATTCTTATTATGGCTGCGGTATTAACAGGTATTTTCAGCCCTTTTTACAAATTTTTAAATTTAAAAATCAGCCCTTCTCTGGCATCTTTTGCAACCTGTGTTCTTATATTTTTCAGCCTGTTTGTTCCAATAGTTTTCTTTGTAGGTATATTATCCAACGAGGCTTATAACCTTTATCAGATGGGAAAGGGTGCGGAGATAAGCGATCAGTTAAAAGAGCTGCTTGGAAGAAGCGCTGTCCTTGAAAGATTAAATTTTTTTCTTTCGAACTTCAATGTAGAGATCACCGGAGAAGAATTTAACAAAGCAATTTCAGAAACAGGTAAGTTCGTCGGTTTATTTCTGTATGAACAGGCCAGCTCAATAGCCTCTAATGTGCTGAAATTTATATTTAACTTTTTTTTCATGCTTCTGGTTATCTATTTTCTATTAATTGATGGGGCAAAGCTTGCGATTTTCATTATTGATTTATCACCGCTGCCCGCTGAACAGGATGAAAAACTGATTCAAAAATTTAAAGATATGGCCGGTGCGATTCTTATCGGTAACGGGCTTGGAGGTTTAATTCAGGGAACATTGGGAGGCATTGTTTTTTGGATTTTTGGTTTGCATTCTCCTTTCTTGTGGGGAGTCATTATGTCCCTGCTCGCATTTCTTCCAATCGTCGGAATAGGGATTGTATTTGTTCCTGCTGCTATTTATCTTTTTTTAAAAGGCAGAATTGCCGCTGGAATATTTTTTATTGTTTTCTATATAATTTTATCCGGTGGGATTGAATATCTATTTAAACCCAAACTGGTAGGCAAACGTGTCAAGATGCATACGCTGCTGGTATTTCTTTCCATAGTGGGAGGCATGAAGCTATTCGGTATCCTGGGTATTGTATTTGGGCCTCTTGTTGTGACAGCATTTTTGACACTGACAGATATTTACAGATCAAGTTATCAGAAATTGGTCTCGCCGGTATCGGAATAGGGGCTGCCCGTATTTTAGAAGCTGTTTTAAAACTGATGAGCCGGCTTCGTTTCGATCCTCTACTTTTAAAAGAGCTTCTTAGAAGCCGGGTGCCTTGCGCCGGAGCATTTAAGATCAATCAAGCATATCAGGTACTTTATAATGCAAACTGAAACACTGTACGAAATCAGTATTGAAAGCGAGATGAAAAAGTCATATCTCGATTATGCCATGAGTGTGATAATCGGGAGGGCATTGCCGGATGTGCGCGATGGACTGAAACCGGTTCACAGGCGCGTACTGTATGCCATGCGTGACCTGAGAAACGACTGGAACAAGCCTTATAAGAAATCAGCTCGTATTGTCGGTGATGTTATCGGTAAATATCATCCCCACGGCGATAGTGCGGTTTATGATACGATTGTTCGAATGGCACAGGATTTTTCCTTAAGGTATCCTCTTGTCGATGGCCAGGGAAATTTTGGTTCCATTGATGGAGACCCGCCTGCTGCAATGAGATATACCGAGATCAGAATGATGCGCATTGCTCATCTGATGTTAGAGGATCTTGAGAAGGAGACCGTTGATTTTATACCGAATTATGATGATTCATTGACCGAACCTTCCGTACTTCCTGCAAAGATCCCTTCTCTTTTGATCAATGGATCTTCCGGTATTGCCGTGGGAATGGCAACCAACATTCCTCCCCATAATCTGTCTGAAATAATTTCAGCAATTAAAGCGACTATAGATAATCCCGACATTACGTGTGATGAACTTATAAAACTTGTCCCAGGTCCCGATTTTCCTACCGGCGGTATCGTTTATGGCAAATCAGGGATTTACAGTGCATATAAGACAGGGCGCGGAATTATTCGCATGCGGGCACGTATCTTTATCGAAAAGGATAAAAGGACGAACAATGAAACGATTGTTGTAAGCGAGCTTCCTTATCAGGTTAATAAGGCGAAACTTATAGAAAAAATTGCTGAGCTGCAAAAAAACAGGCAGATTGAAGGGGTTAAATATGTAAGGGATGAATCCGACAGAGAGGGAATGCGTATAGCCATTGCTCTCAAAAAAGACCAGATTGCAGAGGTGGTGTTAAATCAACTTTATAAACACACGCTTATGGAAAGCAGCTTTGGTATCATCTTTCTGGCGGTAGTTAATAACAAGCCTCTGATTTTAAGTTTAAAAGAGCTTTTAGAACATTTCATCCTTCACCGGAAGGAAATTATTGTAAAAAGAACCAGATATGATCTGAGAAAGGCAGAAGAACGGGCACATATACTTGAAGGACTGAAAATCGCACTTGACAATCTGGATGACGTTGTTTTTCTCATACGAAAATCAAAATCCTCTCCAGAGGCAAAAAAGCGTCTTGTACAAAAATATAATTTGTCTGGGATTCAAACCCAGGCAATTCTGGATATGCGCCTGCATCGGCTTACCGGTCTCGAACGAGAGAAAATTGTGCAGGAATATGAAGATGTTCTTAAAGATATCAAAAGGTTCAAAGAGATACTCAGCAGCAGCCGGCTGGTACTTGAAATTATAAAAAATGAGCTCTCAGAAATAGAAGATCAGTTTGGAGACTATCGCCGCACAGAGATAGTTGAAGCTGCAAAAGAGATATGCGTTGAAGATATGATCGTTGAAGAAGATATGGTCGTCACTGTCTCCAACAGTGGTTATATAAAAAGAAATCCTATAACCCTTTACCACAGCCAGCGCCGTGGCGGGAAGGGAAAAACAGCCATGGGTACAAAGGATGAGGATTTTGTCGAACATCTTTTTGTGGCATCAACTCATCATACCTTCCTGTTTTTTACCAACCTGGGGAAGGTTTACTGGTGCAAGGTATATGAAATTCCCCAGGCGGGTCGAGCAAGCAGGGGCAAGGCCATTGTAAATTTTCTTGATTTTTCAAAGGATGAGAGACTTACTACAGTACTCGGTGTTCCGGAATTTAAACCCAACTATTATGTGGTTATGGCGACAAAAAACGGGCTGATCAAAAAAACTGCTCTTATGGAATACAGCAGACCGCGAAAAGGCGGTCTTATAGCATTGAATCTTGGTGAAGACGACGAGTTGATTGCAGCAAGAATTACCGATGGAACCATGAATCTTTTCTTGGGGTCCGCAAGAGGCAAATCGATCCGCTTTAGCGAGTCGGATGCCCGTTCTTTAGGTCGTGTCGCAAAAGGAGTTATAGGGCTGCGTTTTGACCGTGGCGATAAGATTGTGGGAATGGAAGTTCTAAATCACGGACATACTCTGTTTGCCATAACGGAAAACGGATATGGCAAAAGGACATCCATCGATGAATATCCAATCCAGAAACGGGGGGGCAAAGGTGTAATTACTATCAAAACAAGCAAGCGGAACGGGCGGGTTGTCGCCATACTTCTGGTGGAAGATGATGATGACCTGATGCTGATGACCAATAGTGGAAAAATAATACGTATGCCCATAAAAGGTATTTCAGTTATCAGCCGTAACACCCAGGGCGTAAAACTTATTGACATGGATGCGGATGAAAATGTTGTCAGCGCGGTCAGACTTGCTGAAAAATGAAACCGCAGAAGATAGATATGGATTTAGATATAATTAAAATTGGTGTTGTCGGAGCAGGAAGCTGGGGTACGGTTCTTGCAAATCTTCTTGGCACAAAAGGTTTTAAAATAGACCTGTGGGTTTTTGAAAAGGGTGTGAAAAAGCAGATTCAGCATTATAGAGAGAATAAGGTTTTTCTGCCGGGCATTTCTCTTTCGTCCAATATCTTTCCATCAAATGATATTGCAAAGGTGGTATCAAACAAAGATATTGTGCTGCTTGTTGTACCATCTCATGTCATGCGTGAGACAACACTTAAGATAGCTGACTATATTTCAAAAGAAACAATAGTTGTTTCAGCTTCCAAAGGAATTGAAAACAATACCCGTTTAACCATGTCCGGTCTGTTTAAAGAAACCCTTCCCAAAATTCCCGAAGACTATTTTGCAGTTCTTTCCGGACCAAGCTTTGCAAAAGAGGTTGCGCAAAAAGTTCCTACCGCTGTTACTCTGGCATCAAAAAATTTAAAAGCAGCCGGTTTTGTACAGCGTGTCTTTGCCACCTCATTTTTCAGGGTTTACACCAATGATGATATCATCGGAGTTGAACTGGGTGGTTCTGTAAAAAATGTAATCGCTATTGCGGCAGGGATGATAGATGGCCTTGGACTTGGCTTAAATACAAGGGCCGCTTTGATAACTAGAGGTCTTACGGAGATACGCCGTCTCGGCATAAAGCTTGGAGCAAATCCACGCACATTTTCAGGACTCACAGGTGTTGGCGATCTGATTCTGACCTGTACGGGAAATATCAGTAGAAATCATACCGTGGGAAGAAAAATCGGAGAAGGGAAAAAATTGAAAGAGATTCTTTCTGATATGCGGATGGTTGCCGAGGGAGTAAAAACTGCAAAGTCAGTTTACAACCTGTCTCGCAGCTTAGGTGTCCCAATGCCTATCTCAAGTGAAATTTATCATATTCTTTATGATGATCTTTGTCCAAGAGAAGCTGCTTACCGGTTAATGACCCGCGATTTGAAACATGAACTTGATGAGGAGTGATCTGCATATGAGTCCGTTGAGGATGTAATTCATGGCTGTTGGTTAACAGCGCGGCCCAGCCCATACGCACAGGAGGCAGAGCCTCCAAAACCGACGTTCCCGGGCAGAGCCCGGGAACGAGAAAATTACCAACAGCCTTAATTTATACCAGTCCGTTGATTTATGGTCTTTTCACCCGATCTCTGCACCTGCCTGCCGCATCCGCGGCGCAGGCAGGTGCAGACAAAAAAATAATCCTTGCGAATATCAACTATATGCCTCCGGTTATTTTTCCCGCGTGCCTTGATCTCGAACGAAAATCCTCATAAATCAACAGGCTCATAATATCAGGCCAAGGAGACTGCCTCCTTCAGGTGGCAGAGGAATTGGCTTTCCTCCTTTCTTTTTTTTAAGATTTTCTCTTAACAGGTACAT
>CAZRLQ010000100.1:0-7613 GCA_964600725.1 uncultured Desulfobacterales bacterium | reverse complement strand
GACTTGAAGTATCGCAGTACGTCTGCGCCCCTGCCGCCCTGCACCTGCCTGCCGCGGGCAGGTCTTCGGCAAACTCGATGCTTGCAGGATTTAGGTAAAACTATTTTTCGAAAATTCAAGTAAATAGTATCCGTCCATAAATAAGGATTTTCAGCCGTTAAAGGCTGAAAATGTCACGCCCTCCAGTCTCCCCGTTTCACCACCAAAATGCATCTGTCCTGAAATTATTTATCATGTCCCTCTTTTTTCAGCAACTTTTGATACCAGCATGAAAAATCGTACATCCCCTTAAAACGATCCTGTTCATTGATTATTCCAAGGCACATATCAACGACCCCCCTGCCGTATTCGTTACTATAGTTTTCCTGTTTTACGGATTGAAGAAACTCTCTCATAAGCGCCTGAGAAGTTCTGTTGGTTTTGTCCCTCCTGATATCAATCGGGTCTTTTGGCTCCTGGAAAGGTTCCCAATTATCGTAACCTTTTTTTAGAATATGTTTTTGGCGCCGAGGCGACATGCTGTCAAATATCGCCCTTTTTTTTTCCTCTTCCGGAAGCATCTTTTTCATCACCATTTTTTCCTTTTTTCGGCTGCCAGCTTAAAACGGGACAATACAGATGGGGCATTGTCCACCTGCGGTCAGGACGAATACAAGATTCGCCTCTGCACCTCTATGGCTTTTGTCAGGAAGACAAGTTTTAAACCTGCCCACTCTGACCGTTAAAATTTCAAGGTGTCCTGCCTTACGCCGCAGCTGTCCTGACTCACAACTCCAACGATCACTGTGCAGGGCAAGACCTTTTCAGGCGCTGATGTTGCCGCCTGGCGGAGTTTCCCCCTTGGAATCCTGTTTAATGCCCAGGTATGTTTCGTTATAATCCGTGAGCAATGCCATGGAAATGGGAACAAGCACTTCAGATAATTTCGTGTACTTAGATTTTAACTCCCTGACCAATTCATTGGATATTTCATAGAGCTTTTGATAAATACGATCTATATTTACCGTGGGATATGGATTTCCTTTTTTAAATCCCGATTTTCCACAGGTGTGCCCCTCGCCGTTGATGGCTGCCGGTATTCCATACAGCCTGCAGGTGATTGGACGAAACTCATAGATATCGCACTTGTTCTGATCGTTAAGGAGTGGACACCTTACACGTTTACCTGCAATATCTGTTAATATTTCAAGTTCTGTTTTGCCTTCCTGTGATGCCTTGTATGCATTCTTTTTTATTTTATATATGCTTCGATCAGCATCATTTGCTTTTTCAATCAAAGTGTCTTTTCTTTTTCCTTCAAATTTTTGATTAAAATGATGATTTATAAAAATTGCTTCTATAAGTGTAAGATCAAACAGTGCATAACAGCAATCGCAACAGCCCATTTCACACTTTACGCATTCTGGATGTTTATTTTTTACACGATTAAAAAGTGTATCAGCCGCTGCAGAAATATTTTCATATTTTTTAAAAAAGGGGTTTAAGTTTAAATCCATTTATTACTCCTTGGTTTTCACCAGTATTTTGCCATGAGATTGTAACTTCTCAAAAAGTTCGGTCTGTGCGGCTAACTGTTAGCCATTAGCTTTTAGCGGGTAGTCCTTGCAAAGCATGTGCAGGCTGGTGAATATTGCCCTGTATTACTTTACAAACACCTGTTTTTTCGTTATGGCTGCCAGAAGCCAAGATATGTAATCCGTTGAAATTATTTATCCGCTCTGTTTTGCAGGAACTACCGAAAACCTGGGTTCCGGGTCAGGCCCGGAATGACGTTGAGCCCTTTTCATATATGCATCACGCTAACCCGCAACTTTAGGCATTTTAGGCACTTTAGCTCACTCGTAGGCACTTTTTGCTCATCTATTGTATCATGCCGAATCTATTAAGCAAAAAATGGGATTTCCTGTACTATTAAATTATACATCCAAAAATTAGCGAAAGTGGGCTTTCACTTTCCTATGCAGAATTTGCTGAATATTTGATCCAATATATTTTCTTTTACAGTAATTCCAAGAATATTGTTTAATGCTTCAACAGCTTCATTCATATCAATTGCTATAAGCTCAAAAGGAGTTTTTGTTTTAATGCCTTCTATTGCAGAAGATACGGCCAGAAGAGATTGCTCAATAAACTGCTTTTGCCTGAGATTGGGAAGAATTGTTGTATCTTCGTCACATTTAAGATCAAAGGTTAATCTGCGCTTAATTAATTCTTTCAATTTCCCAAACCCGAATTTATAAAGAGCTGAAATTTTAATTGATGGCAAATCGTTCCATGATTCAGGTATATCAGGCATAAAGTCATCGTCGACTAAATCTGATTTATTAAATACAAGGATTAACTGCTTTCCTTTTATCATATTATATATTTTATGATCATCGCTGGTAATCGGAGAGCTTCTGTCAATAACAAAAAGTATAAGATCTGAAGATTTGATACAATCCTGTGCTTTTTGAATACCGATGGTTTCAATTGGATCGCAGGTATCTTGAATGCCGGCAGTATCTGCTATTATAATTGGTATGCCATTGATGCTTATGGATTCATTAAGGATGTCTCTTGTTGTTCCAGGTATTGATGTTACGATGGATCTCTCCTTTTGAGTCAGGCAGTTCATCAGGCATGATTTTCCAACATTTGGTCGCCCGGCAATGGTCAGTAAAAAACCGTTTCTTAAAAAATTGCCATTATCATAATGATCAATCAATTTCCGCAGGGGGATGGAAATATTTTCTTTTAGAATTGATAACAGATGATTTTCGTCGAAACTATTTTCTATATCTTCGGGAAAATCAATGGCTGCTTCTATTTCTGTCAGAATCAAAAGCAAATAATCCCTGGCAGAGGTGATAATTTCCTTTAAATTGCCGGTCAGCATCGAAGCCGCAATTTCTATTGATTTAAGTGAGTTGGCATTTATTAGATCAATCACGGCTTCGGCCTGGGTTAAATCGATGCGTCCGTGGAGAAATGCCCTCCGTGTAAACTCACCGGGATCTGCAATCCTTGCGCCCTTTGAAATCAGAATATTTAAGATTGAATGTAAAACAGCCCTGCCTGAATGGGTATGAATTTCAACAACGTCTTCTCCTGTATATGAGTTAGGACCCTTCATGAACGTAAAAAGAACTTCATCAAGAATATGCCCGTTTTTCGGATCTAAAATATGCCCGTAATATAAGTGGTGAGATTTGCAAACAGTTGAAATGTTAGTTGAATTCTTATGTCTTTTTGACAAGGTTTCTGATTTATGGAAAATAGAGCCGGCAATTGACAATGCAGCGGGGCCTGATATTTTTATAATACCAATACCCCCGATGCCAAATGGTGTTGCAATGGCCGCAATGGTTGTGTCAAGTTCGTTCACGAGAACTCTCCGGGCTGTCGGGCCTTAGCCGATAGCGGTGAGTTTTTTAAGATTTATCTGTTTTTGAAGAGTTTTTCACAGGGAATATAACAAGTTTTCTGTAATAGCCATCTCCAATGCTTTGGGTTCTTACATTTTTGTTATCTTTTAATGCAATATGTACAACCCTTCTGTCCTGGGAATTCATCTGTCCGATTGACATCGGTTTCTGAGCCAGTCTGGCTTGTTCTGCAAGACGGGTTGCGAGCCGTCTCAGGCTGTTTTTCCTTGCTTCGAGATACCCTTCTACATCTACATATGTTCGAATTTTAGGATCATTATGTTTGTTTACAATTTTCTCAACAAGATATTGTATTGATTCAAGAGTTTGTCCTCGCTTTCCAATTAAAATAGCAGCATTACCCCCTTCTATTTTAAATGATATTTTGTTTGCATCTCTTTTGGAAGAGATGGATGCTCCTGTTGTTATTAAATCAATAATCTTTTGAATAACATTTCTGCCCAACTCCTCAGGATCTTCGGCAAAAGTTACTGCTTTACGATCATCTAAGAATCCTTTTTTCTGTAAATTTTCAGGTTCGGCATCTTTTTGTTGAAATGTTTCGGTTCGCTTATTATTGTTTATATCCTCGGAAAGAGTTTCAGGTTTTTGTTTAATTTCCGGCGGAACAATAACTTTAATTCGTGCTTTCCTGGTTCCCACCAGTCCAAAAATTCCTGTAGAACCATATGATATAACATCATATTTCAGTTGGTCAATGGGAATATTTAGTTGCTCAGAAGCTGTTTTGGCTGCCTTTTCAACGTTCTTGCCTTCAAATTCCAAATCAGCCGTCATGTATAACCTCCGTCATTTAAATTTTTTTGAAACATAATATTGTTGTAAAATAGATATGATGTTGTTTACGAGCCAGTAAAGAACAAGTCCTGATGGAAAATTTATAAAGATCACTGTAAAAACAATTGGTAAAAACATCATTATCTTGGCCTGTGCGGGATCGCCCTGAGGAGGCTGCATTTTCTGCTGCAAAAACATAGTGCCCCCCATAATAATGGTTAGAACAGGGATGCCATATGGTGGCTGCATCATTGGAACAGCAAAATTGAAGTTTAAAAGTCTGTCGGGTGCTGACAGATCGTTAATCCACCATAAGAAAGGGGCGTGTCTTAACTCTATAGCTTTATACAGCATTCGGTAAAGGGCGAAAAAAACAGGTATTTGAACAATCATGGGAAGACATCCCCCCACAGGATTTATTTTGTAAAGTTTGTACAACCCCATAATTTCAGCATTCATCTTCTTTTTATCATTTTTATGTTTTTCTCTGATTTCCGTCATCAAAGGTTGAAGCTTTTTCATTTCATTCATTGATTTATAGCTTTTAGTTCCAAGGGGCCAGAGTACCAGTTTGATCAACAGCGTCAAAATAATTATCGCTACACCGTAGTTTGGAATAAAGCTGTAAAGAAAATTCATTAACCAGAGACAGGGCTGCGCAATAATATCAAACATACCAAAATTGACCACTTTTCTTAGATCAAAACCCAAATTTTTTAAGATTCTTGTGCTCAGAGGGCCAAAATAGAGTTTGTATTCATATATACGCTGCGTTCCTGGTCTGATGAGAGTTTCAGACTGAACGTACTGGGCCTGAATGATATTTTTGTCAAGAAGGCTTAGATGCATCGTTGCTTCACCAGGATTGACCGGTATAATGCTTGACAAGAAATAACGATCCTGGATAGCAACCCATTTCATTTTTCCGGCATATCTGTTTTGTTCTTTTATTTTTTTTGTTTTTATTTGAATTAATTTATTATCTATAAGGGCGCTTGGTCCTTCAAAACCGTATGTTGATCCCTGCTCGGGCAAAAATTTTGTTAAAGATAAAGTCAAATCGTCTTTTAGCGCATAGGTAGAAGAATTTTTTATAGCAACAGTAAGTCCAATCAAGTAAGTTTGAGACGAAAAAAAGAATTTTTTGGAAACAACGACTCCTTGTTTTGATACCCATGTAAAAGATATCATTTTGTCATTGTTAAAAACATCGACAGAATCGGCTTCAAGATCAGTGGAAAATACCGCATTATCAAGACCCGGCAGACTGTTTCCTGCAAACCCCAACAGAACTGTTCCCATATCGATATCTTTAGATATAAGTTCCTTGAAAGGGGATTTTTCATCTACTGTTTCCCTGTACTTCTTTAAAACAAAACTTTTGAAAGCCGCACCTTTCTCAGAAATATTTAACGAGTAAAAGGGCGTGTTTACTGTAATTATTTTAGGCTCACGAACTGATTCCAATGACTCTTCTGTTGCAGGAATGGAAAAATCAAGAGGTTTTTCTTCCTTATTTTCCATAACCGGCTTTTCTGTTTGTGATTGTTCAGAAATTTGATTCTTTTGTTGTTTTTGCAAATCGTCAGGATCAGCTACAAAGAAAAAATCCCACAATATAAATACTAAAAAAGCAAGAGCTATGGCGATAAACAATCTGGCCTGTTCCATAATATTCTCCAAAATTTACACTAAACCATACCTTGCCGCTGCAGGCAAGGTGAATTACTTAGTGCCCATCCAGAAATAGGATAGTTTGTTCGAAATCAGGGAGCGTTAAAATTTTAACCGCGGGAATACACCCGCGTATTTTGAGGATTAAAATTTTAACGCAACGCAGATATCGGGCAAAATAGCCATTTATGGATGGGCACTAAGTAATTCACCGCTCTGGGTTTTTGTCTTCTGAATACGATAAAGCCCTCGCCTAAAGACGAAGGCTTTCATTTTCTAACCCGCATTTCTCATAGGTTTGGCGGCAATAGAACTGCTTGGATAGTATCCATCCACAAATGAGGATTTCCGTTCAAGAACAAGGAATGCGGAAAATAACCGGAGGTATATTTTTGATATTCATAAGGATTCTTTTTCGAGCATAATACAGATATTGGACGAAAAGATTATTTATGGATGGACGCTAAGATATAGATTTTCAGATTATTAATTTCACAAGGCCAGAGGGAGTAAGGCGTATTATATAATACTCTGGCTGCCGATAATGCGGTGAAATTAATTATATAGACACCTGCAGTCTTTTAAGGAACCGGATCAACTCCACCTGGATGAAAAGGATGACATTTCATGATTCTTTTAATGAAAAGGTACAATCCTTTAATCAAACCGAATTTTGAAACCGCCTGGTAAGCATATTCTGAACAAGTCGGATAAAAACGGCAGGCAGGGCCGAATAGCGGAGATAAAAAATATTGATATGTCCTTATTAGAAGCAAAGCTGATTTTAAGAAAATTTTTTTAATTTCTGCGATCCAATTGTATTTTGTCAAAAAGTTTCTGAAGATAAGAATAGATTTGGGCAGTTGATAATCCTGCAACATTTTTTTTAGCAATAATATTTATATCCCAGTTCCCTATATGATGTTTTTCTAATCGAAAATATTCACGAACCAGACGTTTTATCCTGTTGCGAGTTACAGCTTTTCCAACCCTTTTTGATACAGTAACGCCAAGGCGCGGCTCCTCAAATCTTCCTGTAGTAAAAACAGCAATAAAATATTTATTTTGAATTTTTTCCCCGAAAGATGACAGTCTTAAAAATTCGGAACGTTTTAATAATCTGACTGTTTTTTTAAATGAAAAGGCACAAATGTTATCTGTCATAAAAGTGAGGCTGTTTCAAAATGTTCAATTTTGTTCAGGATCAAGGAAAGCGAAAATTTTAACCACAGGAATAACACCTACGTATTTCGAGGGTTAAAATTTGAGCCTGACGCAGATATTGGGCAAAAGGGTGTGTTTTGAACTCGGATCAGGTAAAATATCGTTGATGCCTATCAATCAATTTTTTCAAACAGCTAAACGATTCCTGCCTTTGGCCCTTCGCCTGTTAATAATTCTTCTGCCCTGTTTTGTTGACATTCTTTTCAAAAAGCCATGTTTCCTGGCACGCTTGATTCTACTCGGCTGATATGTTCTTTTCATACACGAATTTCCTTAAAGGATTAACAAAAAAAAAGTCAAATTTTTACTGTTCACTAAAATACATAATTAGCATCCGTGACACTCCATGGGGCAAGCCCCCGTGGCTTCTGCTTAGTTTACCAAGCATTCTTTTTCCTGCTTCATAGACAAAAGCAGCCTTTCATCTCCACAGGCGTAAATTCCCGTATGTCATACGGTACTTATTTTTGTCAATTCATCCCCGCCGCAAGCGGACGGGGTTTTCTTGAC
>CAZRLQ010000099.1:0-7650 GCA_964600725.1 uncultured Desulfobacterales bacterium | reverse complement strand
TGCCACCTGAAGGAGGCAGTCTCCTTGGCCTGATATTATGAATTTATTAAACAAATTTAAAAATACCATTCTGAAGTTTAATAATAAATTCAGCTGGTTCAAAAAAACCTGATTATCGAGTTATACAAAACCTGAGGCCTGATTTGTCCGCATGAAATGTCTCCAGACCGGACGCAAAAATACGATGTGGAAAACAGCCGTTTTTGACAGCCAAAATAAATTGCTTTCCTATCAAAGATTATTTACGATTGTCAAGAGAGCATCTTATATTTATTTGAATCATCATTTTAACTTACATTTCGCTTGTTAGGTTTTTGGGTTTTAACAATTTGAAATAGGCTGAAAATATATGAAACATCAATTTATCCATAGGAAAACAGCTATAATGAAAGCCAATCGCTTGTAACTACGCTATATGCTTCTGGACATTAGTTTTTGTTTCACTCGATGATCAAAGTTTTTTGAGCTATTCAAAAATCATCTTTATATAACCTTTTGAAAGAGCTTTTTTGTATTCTAATAAATTCAGCAACTTATAAAAAACTTGAACATCGGGTAAATTGCAGTACTATAGAGAAGTTATTTCGTTCCCATTCCCAATCTCAAAACTCATCACTCAAAACTCGATACTAAAGATTGGGTTAGGCAATTATAACCTAAATCCGGATAAATCCTGAATTATCCGCTAAAGCTTGAAGGCTGAGGTTTTCTCCCATTTTTCGAGCGGAAAAATAAAAATGACCAAAGAAAAAATCCTTATAGTTGACGACGAAGAAGATATCCTTGAATTGCTGAAATTTAATCTGACAAGAGAAGGGTATGAAGTTGTTTGTGCTGGAACCGGCGAAAAGGTTTTGAAAATAATTGAATCAGTAAATCCTGATCTGATTGTTCTTGATCTTATGCTTCCCGGCACAGATGGCCTGGAAGTAACAAAAAAACTTAAAAATAATCCCAAAAACCAGGATATTCCCATTATCATGTTAACGGCAAAAGGTGAAGAGTCGGATATAGTTATTGGGTTGGAACTTGGTGCTGATGATTATATTACAAAACCCTTTAGTCCAAAAATCCTTATTGCCAGAATACGGGCGGTTATCCGCAGAAAAATAAACAAGCCGGCTGGTGATGCATCAGAAATCAGGATACATGATCTGGTTATACATACTGGAATGCGTACGGTTTTAATAAAAGGAAAACCTGTCGAGCTGACATTTACCGAATTTCAGATTCTCTCCTTTTTAGCCAGACGACCGGGGTGGGTTTTCACCCGCTCACAAATTATTGATAAGGTCAGGGGTGATAATTATCCATGCACCGACCGTATTATTGATGTTCAGATTGCCGGACTTAGAAAAAAACTCGGCTGTTGTGGAATCTACATCGAAACAGTCAGAGGGGTCGGCTACAGATTCAGAGAAAATCCATGAATAAAAAAAAGAGATTAATCTGGCAAATTTACCCTTCGTACCTTCTGATTACACTTGTTTCTCTTTTAGCTGCAAGTTGGTATACATCAAATTCACTCCGGCATTTTTTTCTCGAGCAGGCCACATCGGATCTTCTAGCACGAGGAGAGCTTGTAAAAAAGCAGATTGCCCGGCATATTTTTCCTCCAAATCCCGTATTGATTGACGTGATCTGCAAAGAGATAGGCGGATCAAACTCAACCAGAATTACAGTAATTCTTCCAAACGGCAAAGTTGTTGGAGATTCTGAAAATAATCCTTTGAAAATGGATAATCATTCAGACCGTCCTGAAGTAATCTCGGCAACTTCAGGACAAACAGGAACATCCATAAGATTCAGCAGAACTCTTCAGCAAAGTATGCTCTATGCTGCAGCCCCATTAAAAATAAACGGCAAAGTAAAAGCTGTTTTGCGCACTTCAATACCTTTAACTCACATCGATAATGAGTTAAAATCCATTCAGATCAAGATAGCATTTGGAGGATTATTCATCGCCTTTCTTGCTTCCGGTGCCGGTCTCTATATTTCTCGTCGAATCAGCCGCCCCATTGAAAAGATGAAACAGGGTGCAGAGCATTTTGCAAAGGGCGATCTGCGATACAAACTTCTTGCTCCCAATACCAAAGAAATGGCGAGTTTAGCGGAAGCAATGAATAAGATGGCCGGCCAGCTTGAAAAACGGCTAAAAACGATTACAAGCCAACGTAATGAATATGAGGCCGTTCTGTCCAGCATGAAAGAAGGGGTAATAGCAGTTGATATGGAGGAGCATATTATCAGCATTAATCAGACCGCTTCAAACATGCTTAAATGTAATTTAATAAAATTGAAAGGCAAAAGTATTCAAGAAGTTGTCAGGAATCGAAAGTTACACAGACTTATTATGGAAACCCTTTCCATGGGGAAAACCATAGAGAGCGACATTTTTTTACAGCAAAATGGTGAAAAAATATTAAATGTACATACGACCCTGCTGGTTGATGCAGCAGAAAAACGGATCGGTACGGTCGTTGTATTGAACGATGTTACCAAGCTCAGACATCTTGAAAACATGCGGCGCGACTTTGTAGCCAATGTTTCCCATGAAATTAAAACTCCTCTTACGGCAATCAAGGGTTTTGTTGAAACACTTGTTACTGCCGAATCATATAATTCCAAAGAAACAAAGCACTTTTTAACTATTATAGAAAAGCATGTTAATCGTTTAACGGCAATTATCGAAGACCTGCTTCAACTATCTAAGATCGAGAAGGAAAAAGACCAGATTCAACTTGAAGAGATTCCAATAAAGGACATTATTGAATCTTCAATGCAATTATGCCGGACAAAGGCAAAAAAAAAGAAGATACAGATAAAACTTTTTTGCGAAGATTCACTTAAAGTAAAAATAGATCCCGGGCTCTTTGAACAGGCTGTCGTTAACCTGCTTGATAATGCGATTAAGTACAGCAATGATGAAAGTAAAATCCATATTGATGTCATTATGACGGATTCAGAAACCATCATAAACTTTCAGGACTTCGGCACCGGCATTTCAAAGAAACATCTGCCGCGCCTTTTTGAAAGATTTTACAGGGCAGATACGGCGCGAAGCCGCAAATTCGGGGGAACAGGTTTGGGCCTCGCAATTGTAAAGCATATCGTACATGCACATCAAGGTTATGTTACTGTTGATAGTTTCCTGGGAAAAGGAAGCACTTTTTCAATCCACCTTCCGAGATAATTCGATCTTTGCGGTCAGCCATTAATGGTTAGCATTGAAAAGGCATGTAAGAAAGCCCATCGTTTTACACTGCAGGTCTCCTAAAACCAGAAAAGACTTCCCTTCTGGAGAGAAGCGGAGAAACGGGGATAAAGGAAACGGGAAAACAAAAAAGAGATACAAATTCCCCCGGGCAGCCCGGGTTATTGATGAATTAGAATCAAAGGAATTCCGTCATTATATTCCGCAAAAACCCAAGCCCTGCGGGAGTGCCGCTTTTACCTGTCAGGCAAAAGCAGCGCTTGCAGAATTTAGGCCTAATTATCATCTTGACATTGTTCCATATAGTATTATTTTTTCTTAGTTTTGATTTAAGAGCCTGTTTGAGAACTTTCGGTTCCCTGCTCTTTGCGTGGAAACAAGAAACAATTTTGCAGAGGCTGATAAACAGGTAAAATAAGGTACCGTATTTATACTTCATTTATTATAAAGAATGGCAAACGGAATTAAAAAAATGAGTGATAAGGATAAAATAAAAAAATATACTGAAGCTGCTGAAACATGTATAGGTGATGAATCAGAAGATAAAGAAGCGGAAAAAGAATCTTTGAAAAAAAATAAGGTTAAAGATGATGATACTGTAAAAAAACTGGAAGCTGAGCTGAAGTCAGCCAAACAGGAAGCTAAAGAGTCTTATGATCGCTTTCTAAGGGTTTCTGCCGACTTCGAAAACTACAAGAAAAGAACTTCACGTGAAATGAGTGAATTTAGAAAGTTTGCAAATGAATCTTTAATTAAAGATCTGCTGTTAGTTGTGGATAATTTGGAACGGGCGGTAATTTCTTCAAAAGATAATGCATGCTCTGACAGTTCTGTTGTTGAAGGTATAAATATGACCCTTAAGGAAATAAAAAAAATTTTTGAAAGATTCGGGGTCAAATCGATTGAATCTTTGGAAAAACCTTTTGACCCTGTTTTCCATCAGGCTGTCATGCAGGAGAATTCGGATATTCATCCTGAGAATACCGTCTTAAAAGAGCTTCAACGAGGGTATACAATTCATGACAGATTGCTCAGACCGTCAATGGTTGTTGTTTCAGAGAAAAAACCAAAAAATGGCAGCGATAAAGACAAATAGTTCTTATAAGGAGGAATACAAATGGCTAAAATAATTGGAATAGATCTCGGCACTACAAACTCTTGTGTGGCAATCATGGAAGCCGGTGAAGCAAAGGTAATAACCAATCCGGAAGGAGGACGTACAACGCCTTCAATCGTTGCCATTTCAAGCAGCGGGGAAAGACTGGTGGGTCAAATCGCCAAACGGCAGGCGATTACCAATCCGGAGAACACGGTTTTTGCTGTAAAAAGACTGATCGGCCGCAAATATGGATCACCTGAAGTGCAAAATGATATTAAAATACTACCTTACAAGATAGAACAGGCAAGCAATGGAGATGTCCGTATTAATATGCAAGGTAAACTTCACAGTCCAGCGGAAGTATCCTCCTTTATACTTGCCAATATAAAAAAGACCGCGGAAGAATACCTTGGCGAAAAGATCAGTGATGCAGTTATAACCGTACCTGCATATTTTAATGACAGTCAGCGGCAGGCGACCAAAGACGCAGGGAAAATCGCCGGTCTTAATGTTTTAAGAATTATCAATGAACCGACGGCTGCATCCCTTGCATATGGCCTGGATAAAAAAAGCGAAGAAAAAATCGCTGTTTTCGATCTTGGCGGCGGTACGTTTGACATATCCATACTTGAAATCGGAGAAGGAGTTTTTGAAGTCAAGTCCACAAATGGTAATACTCATCTTGGCGGTGAGGATTTTGATCTTAGAATGATAGATTACCTGGCGGATGAATTCAGAAAAGATCAGGGAATCGATTTAAGAAATGATAAAATGGCACTCCAGCGCCTTAAAGAAGCTGCTGAAAAAGCAAAAATGGAACTGTCCGCATCCCTGGAAACAGATGTGAACCTGCCTTTTATAACAGCCGATGCAAGCGGTCCCAAGCATCTTGATGTCAAGATAACCAGAGCAAAGCTGGAATCTTTGGTAACTGACCTTTTAGATAAACTGGAAAAACCTTGTCAGATTGCTCTGAAGGATGCAGGCCTTACACCTCACGATATTAATGAAATTGTTCTTGTTGGCGGTATGACCCGCATGCCTGCTGTTCAGGAACGAGTTAAGAAAATTTTCGGCAAAGAACCCCACAAGGGAGTTAACCCTGATGAAGTTGTAGCCATAGGAGCGGCCATCCAGGGCGGCGTTCTGAAAGGAGATGTAAAGGATGTGCTTCTTCTTGATGTAACACCTCTTTCTTTGGGAATAGAAACCCTGGGCGGTGTTATGACAAAACTGATTGAAAAAAATACAACCATTCCGACTAAAAAGAGTCAGATCTTCTCAACCGCAGCAGATAATCAGCCCGCTGTCTCCATCCATGTGCTTCAGGGTGAAAGAGAGATGGCTGCCGGCAATAAGACGCTGGGGCGATTTGAACTCGTAGGCATACCGCCTGCTCCAAGGGGAGTGCCTCAAATTGAAGTTACCTTTGACATTGACGCCAATGGTATTGTAAACGTATCAGCAAAAGATACAGCTACCAACAAAGAGCAATCAATCCAGATTACAGCTTCCAGCGGCTTGTCCAAAGAGGAAATAGACAATCTGATTAAAGATGCCGAGTTTCATGCAGATGAAGACAAAAAGAAGAAAGAATTAGCCGAAGCCCGTAATGCCGCTGATTCCCTGATCTACTCAACGGAAAAATCCATAAAAGAATTAGGCGATAAGATTGACAGCGATACAAAAAACAAGATTGAAGATGCCATCACTTCTCTCAAAAAGGCCATGGAAGGAGATGATGCTGCAGAAATCAAAAAGCTCAGTGAAGAGTTAACCCAGGCTTCACATAAGCTGGCGGAAGCCATGTATCAGCAGGCTTCACAAAAGGGAGCACAGCAGGAGGCCGGACCGGGGGCAGGTCCGGGAACCGGTCCGGAAAGCGCTGCACAGCCGGGGCCGTCCGCACCTGATGAAGACGTCGTAGATGCCGATTTTGAAGAGGTAAAAGACGATAAAAAGTAATATTATCAGCTTTTTACTGCAAAAATCCCGTTTGTACAATCTTATACCCACATTTCGCTTGTCTCTGCAACACTTTGAAAATTAAGCAGGTTTTTTGATGCCCTTTTATATATCTGAATATTAGGGTTTAATAAATTCAAATAGTTAGAGTGCAAAGAGCGAAATGCGGGTTATGTGCTGCGGGATTTTTGTTTTGACAAAGAAATTGGGAGCATACCGATGCTTGAGAAAAGATACATATCGCTAACTAAAAGAATCGAAAATTTTTTTCAAAGAAGCTTAACATTAAGTACGGATGTAATGGACTACATTAATTCTACATTTTCAAACCCTTCCGCAAACGAACTTGAAAAGATAATCAGCGACGATTCTAACTGTGAAAATGATTCTCTTCTTGAACTTATCTTTTCCCCTGACGAACTGATTCAAACTCAATTGGAAGAGATTCTGGAAACCCATAATTTTCAAAAAAAAGATGAAAAAAATATTGTAGAATGCATTATTTCTCAAGAAATAGAAACAAAAATAAATCTTCCCGATAAGAAAGGATCTCTGAAATCAGCATTGCCGGATTCAGTTGTCGATCAGTTCATATCTCATCTAAACATTGCAAAAAACCTGGATCAGCAGCTCATCGATGCAATAAATAAGTTTGTCAGCGAAAATTGCAGAAATCTTGTTAAAGTCAAACTCAGAAACAGAAGGTTTGATCTTACGAAAAACAAAATTTCTTTTATATGCCGTCTCTTTGAAAAAATGAAAGATGCTAAGAGCGAGATCCTGGAATCTCTTGATTTTATATTAGAATTCTTTAATGAGAAAATTGATGACGCCGATATATTTAAATCTCTGATAGAGAAAAAAAAGTTTTATTTCAAGAATATTCAAAGAGCTGAGAAAATTGACAGACAGCTTAAAAAAAATAATATGGAAACCCTGATTCTTCAAGGGATAAGAATTCCGTATATCAATATAGATGATGCCCGAAAAAAAATGGTCTTAATAGACAGAATAAACCGCTCTGTTTTTGGTGCAACAGACTATTTTGTCAATCCCCTTATTGATCAGGAAATTATTGAATTTCAGCCCGGCAATACCAGTAAAAATGCTTGACTTAAAATCCGGGTTCTGTTTAATTGATTAAAATGTTACTGTAATGAAAAAGTTTCGCTACAGCGTCATTTTCTGCTTCTCAACATAGATAATGGGAGATAATAGATAAGTCCGTTGATTTATGAAGATTTTCGTTTGGGATCAAGGCATGCGGAAAAAATAACCGGATGCATATAGTTGATATTCGTAAGGATTATTTTTTCGCATAACCTGTCTGCGTGCACCGCACAGGCAGGCGCAAAGATCAGGCGAAAAGACC
>CAZRLQ010000098.1:0-7677 GCA_964600725.1 uncultured Desulfobacterales bacterium | reverse complement strand
GGCTTGAAGATATGGCCTATGCAGCAAACCTGCTTCTTGAGATTATCAAGCTTCACTCTTATTAGTTTGGCTTATTAACTTAATAGCATAGGAATTTTAGGCACTTTAATATACTTTAGTTCACTTAGGATCCGTCCGGGAATAAATTGGACAATATAGCGCTCAGATTTAGGCCGGGTTTGATCGGCCTGATTGAACAAAGCCTCAGACACAGCAGTGCTGCGTTAAGGGCTTTGTGATTAAAGATCGGCCAAAGATAGCCTGAAGATGAAATGCTGGATGTTCAACTTATTTCCGGACGACCCCTTATAGGCACTTATGTTCGCACCGAAGGTGCGCTAATTTAACTTAACTCAGCTTGACATGATTGCTTATTTTGATTGTTTTTCTGGTATAAGCGGAGATATGACCCTCGGCGCTTTTTTTGATCTTGGCATTTCCGCAAATTGGCTTAAAGAGACTCTTTGCAGCATACCTCTGGAAGGATTTGACATCTCCGTTTCTTCTGTCTGCCGCCATGGAATTTGTGCTAAAAAGGTTTTAGTTCAGACCGAAGATATCGAAAAATCAAGAACTTATTCGGAAATTAAAGACTTGATCGGAAACAGCCCCTTATCCTGCGGTGTGAAAGGGAAGAGCCTTGAAATATTTGGAAAACTTGCCGTTGCTGAAGCAAAAATACATGACTGTCCCCTTGGAAAAGTTCATTTCCATGAATTGGGCGGAATTGATGCAATTGTGGATATTGTAGGCAGTGCGCTTTGCCTGGAATATTTGGGAATAACGAATATCTTTGCATCAAAGATTCCTTTGGGAACAGGATTTGTATCATGCCGGCATGGGACTCTCCCTGTCCCTGTTCCTGCAACCGTCGCAATTCTAAAAGGGGTTCCAACCTATGGTACGGAAATTAACTGCGAACTTGTAACCCCGACAGGTGCGGCTATTGTTGCCGTTCTCGCGGAATCTTTCGGCGCAATGCCGGATATGGTTATCAAATCTTATGGTTATGGGGCGGGCAGCAGGGATATCGAGTCTAAACCAAATCTGTTGAGAGTAATTACAGGAAGTCTGCCGGATGATCAAACAGATCATCAAAATGAAGAGATAGCAGTAGTGGAAACCTGCATTGATGACATGAATCCTGAGATCTTCGGGTTTCTTATGGATCGCCTCTTTGAAGAGAGGGTTCTCGACGTTTACTGGATTCCAATATTCATGAAAAAGAACAGACCTGGGACACTGATCCAGGTTTTATGTCAAACAGATCAGAAAGATGGTGTAATAGAACGCATATTATCTGAAACAACTTCACTCGGTGTAAGATATTATCATGTGAAAAGGCGTGTTCTTTGGCGGGATAAAATCGAAGTCAAAACCAGCTTCGGAATGATAGGGGCCAAACGGATTAAAGAGACCAATGGCAATATACGTATTGTTCCGGAATATGAAAATTGCAAAAGGATTGCTCTTGAGAAAAATATTCCATTAAGAATTATTTATGATATAATAATAAAAGAAATTATTGCTGTTAGCAAGCCTGCAATACCTTGACAAGAGTCATGTCTGGCCGGAAGAGAAAAAGAATACTTTTTTGCCTTTTTAACATAGGTTTTATATGTTTTAGAGTGAAAAATGTCGAAAAATACTTACAATGGACAACTGAAGTTAGACAAAAATCGGACTATCAGAACCTTTATAGCATTTAAACTTCCCGAAAAGATTCTCCTTTATATCAGTGAAATTCAAAAAAAACTCAAGTCTTGCGGGTTCAAAGCCAGATGGGTTCGTCCTGAGAATATTCATCTTACACTTAAATTTTTAGGTGATGTTGAAATTTCAGATATAGGAAAGATCAGTGATGCTATCTCTGAATCCGCAGATGGATTTGCACCTATTTCGATTAGAGCTAAGGGGATAGGCGTATTTCCCAGTATTAAACGTCCAAAAGTCTTATGGATCGGAATTTCAGGTCAGATGGACGAGCTTGTTGGATTGCAGCAAAAACTTGATGAAAATTTAAGCAAGTTAGGCTTTCCAAAAGAAAAAAGAGCATTTAACGGCCATTTGACATTAGCAAGAGCAAAGGAATATATTGACCCAAAAAAAATGATTGATGCAATGATTAAATTCAAAGAATTTGAATCCGAGCCATTTACTGCAGATAGACTCATTTTTTTTAGAAGCCGGCTGAAACCTTCAGGTGCCGAGTACAGCGAATTGGCAAGCGCTGAGTTGGCAGTAAATAGTAAAACATCTATTCCAGATAAGCCGGACCGGCCTTGAAATATTTAAAAATGCTTGATTTTGTTCAAGAGTGGGTTCAAGCTTGTCTGCCTTTGTGAATTCGAGCGCAGACAGGTGCCGCACAGGCGGACATAAATATCGGACGAAAGAAGGCTTTTGCAAAGGTCTTGCTTTGAATGTCCATTGGAAAAGACTTAATTACCCCTGAACGCGTCTTTGAAAAACAGGCCTCGGCAGGCAGGAGAAAATATAATGAACAACATTTCGCCAGATAAGGAAAAGGCGGTGGAATCCGCCATGATGCAGATAGAACGTCAATTCGGCAAAGGTTCCATCATGAAGCTGGGAAGCAGGCCCATCGCTGATGTGCCGATAATATCAACCGGTTCTTTGACATTGGACCATGCCCTTGGCATCGGCGGTCTTCCAAGGGGAAGGGTGGTCGAAATCTTCGGGCCGGAATCATCTGGTAAAACCACGCTTGCACTCCATACCATTGCTGAAGCACAAAATAATGGCGGCATTGCTGCTTTTATCGATGCAGAACATGCACTCGACACAGCTTATGCAAAAAGGCTTGGAGTCAACTGTGAGGAGCTTTTGGTTGCCCAGCCTGATACGGGTGAGCAGGCTCTTGAAATTACAGATATGCTGGTTAGAAGCGGGGCGCTGGAAATTATAGTTATTGATTCAGTTGCGGCTCTTGTTCCCAGAGCGGAAATTGAAGGAGAAATGGGGGATTCTCATATGGGACTGCAGGCCAGACTCATGTCTCAGGCATTGAGAAAGCTTACCTCTACAATAGGAAAAACAATGACCCTGGTTATTTTTATAAACCAGATCCGCATGAAAATCGGAGTTGTGTACGGAAATCCTGAAACAACTACCGGTGGAAATGCACTTAAATTTTATTCTTCGGTCAGACTCGAAATAAGACGCACCGGCGCTATAAAAGACGGGCAGGAGATAACAGGTAACCATACAAAGGTACGAGTTGTTAAAAATAAATTAGCTCCACCATTTAAAGAAGCTGAATTCGACATAATGTATGGAGAAGGAATATCAAAAACCGGAAACCTTCTTGACACGGCAGTAGAGGCCGAAATAGTTGACAAGAGCGGTTCCTGGTATTCTTTTAATGGAGAGCGGATGGGCCAGGGCCGCGAAAATGCAAAAAAATTTTTGGAGGAAAATCAGGATATCAACAATGCTATCTTATTGAAAGTAAAAGAGTCATTAGGATTGAATAAAAAGACGGAAGAAAACCAGGGAAAAGAGACCACAGCAAAAGATAAAAATGGAGCGGCTTCGGAAAATAAAAATGGAGCCGCTTAATGATACTGGCTGGAGTTGCGGAGAGACGTGGAGATGAGAAAATTGGGGGATCAAATCTCTGCTCACGTTTTACGCAACATGCATTCACGTATGATCAAGTCATTTGCCTCGAGATACTGAAAAGCTGTTCAACGACCAACAAGTTCGTCAGTTTCAATCCCTGGCATGAAGATTGACGTTTTATATCTTGCGGCTTTGATGAATCTTGGCTGATTTCAACAGAGGTGCCTTTTACATCTTACATGTTTTTATTTGTCCACCACTACAAAAGATAAACGGAGTTATCAATGACCGGCAATGAAGTACGCAGACAATTTCTTGAATATTTTAGAAAAAATCATCATCGAATTGTAAGAAGTTCATCTCTTGTTCCTCATGATGATCCTACCTTACTATTTACGAATGCCGGAATGGTTCCATTTAAGCGAATTTTTCTTGGTGATGAAAAGAGAAATTATTCAAGAGCTGCAACATCCCAGAAATGTGTACGCGCAGGTGGAAAACATAACGACCTGGAGAATGTCGGTTATACTGCCAGGCATCATACATTTTTTGAAATGCTGGGTAATTTTTCCTTTGGTGATTATTTTAAGAAAGAGGCGATTGAGTTTGCCTGGGATCTTTTGACAAACGTATATAATCTGCCGACGGACAAACTTTGGGTTTCCGTCTATCTTGACGATGAAGAGGCTTATAATATCTGGCATAAAAATATTGGTATGACTGAAGAGCGGATTGTTCGGCTTGGAGAAAAGGATAATTTCTGGTCAATGGGTGATACAGGTCCTTGCGGGCCATGTTCTGAAATACTGATTGACCGGGGAGAAGAATTTGGGTGCGACAGGCCCGACTGCAAAGTCGGCTGTGAATGCGACAGGTTTCTTGAAATCTGGAATCTGGTTTTCATGCAGTATAACCGTGATGGTTCGGGCAAAATGAATTCCCTTCCAAAACCGAGTATCGATACTGGAATGGGTCTTGAGCGTATCGTTTCCGTTATTCAGGATGTACCTACAAATTATGATACAGATATTATAAGGCCGATAATAGAAAAAATCGAAGATCTTTCTGAAAATCGATTTGGAAATTCGTTTAAAGCCGATACAGCTATGAAGGTTATTGCAGACCACAGCAGGGCAGCGGCATTTCTAATCGGTGATGGAATACTTCCTTCAAACGAAGGGCGAGGATATGTGCTTCGCCGCATCATGCGCAGAGCGATCCGCTACGGCCGAAACATAGGACTTTCAAAACCCTTTCTTCATGAAACGGCAAATAGCGTGCTTGGAATCATGAAGTCTTCATATCCTGAACTTTTAGAGTCAAAAGCCTTTATTAACAATATTATTAAAAACGAAGAAATTCGGTTTTCAGAAACCCTGGATAAAGGAATCAACCTCTTAAATGACGCTCTTTCAGATTTAAAGGAAAAAGGCATATCAAAAGTCCCTGGTCATCTGATATTTAAACTTTATGACACTTACGGGTTTCCGGTTGATATCGTAAGAGATGTAGTCAGAGATGAAAATATGACTCTGAATATGGACGAATTTAATAAAGAGATGGAAAAACAGCGTGAAAGATCAAGAACAATTACAAAATTTAACAGGATCAGCAGCGTTTATAAGGATTTCTCAGCCAAAGGAATCATTCCGAAGTTTATAGGGTATGATACTTTATCATGCATATCAAATGTTCTGGCTCTGGTGAAAGGCGGCGAGGAAGTTCAAGAGGCTTCAAGTGGGAGTATTGTTGAAATTGTAACAATGGTTACACCTTTTTATGGTGAATCCGGTGGTCAGGCGGGTGATACAGGCAGGATAACCAGCCAAGACAAAAATCTCGATATTGAGATTACAGATACTATCAAGGATCCCACAGGGCTGGTTATCCATAAGGGTCGAATTATTTCAGGGAATATAAAAAAAGGAGAGAGCGTACTTCTTGCAGTTGACAAAGAAAAACGGAATAAAACCGCCCTTAACCATACTGCCACCCATATACTTCATGCTGTTTTACGTGAGATATTGGGTGATCATGTTAAACAGGCCGGTTCTTATGTGGCGCCGGACAGACTTCGCTTCGATTTCAGCCACTCTTCTCAAGTTGACAGCAAGACCTTAAATAAGATTGAAAAATACGTCAACAGCCGAATACGAGAAAATATACCCGTAACAACCGAAGATATGGATGCTGAAGAAGCTTTAAAAACAGGTGCTGTGGCACTATTTGAAGAAAAGTATGGTGACCGGATCAGAGTCGTCTCCATCAATACCTTCAGCAGAGAATTCTGCGGAGGTACTCATACGGAAAGAAGCGGCGATATCGGTCTTTTTAAAATTGTCGGTGAATCGAGCGTCGCATCGGGAATAAGACGGATCGAGGCATTGACAGGCGATGCGGCCATAGCTTATATCCAGAATATTTCCAAAATAGTAAATGATACATCCCGGCTGGTTAAAGAAAAGCCTGAAATTATAACAAAAAGGATCGAAAATATCCTCTCCGGCCAAAAGTCCCTTGAAAAGGAAGTGGAGCAGTTAAAAGCAAAAATAGCCATTGCCTCGACAGATGTAATTGAAGATGAAATAAAATCTGTAGATGGTGTCAAGATTCTTGCAAAAAAAGTCTCTGTCGATAATCCTGCTGCATTAAGGGGTCTTGCTGACAGATTTAAGGAAAAAGTAAAATCGGGCATTGTTGTTCTTGGGTGTGAGGCAGGATCTAAGGCTCTCATTATTGTTGGGGTTACAAAAGATTATACTGACCGTTTTCATGCGGGAAATATTGTAAAACAGTTAGCCGATGTTATCGGCGGAGGTGGCGGCGGAAGAGCTGATATGGCACAGGCCGGCGGCACAAAGCCTGAAAAATTAGATCAGGCTCTTGATAAGGCCTATGAATTGGTAAACGCAATTGCCGGCAGTTAGGGACCAACTTTCAACGAGAACAATAAAAATGATGAAAAAGAGAAATATTGGAGTATCAGGACTTCTGGTGCATCCTGTTGGTCTTGGTTGTATGCCTCTTTCTCTCAAAGGGCGTTTCCCTGATGATTATGGTATCAATGTTTTGTGTGCGGCACTTGATGCAGGGATGGACCTGCTGGATACCGCAGATGTTTATTGCATTGACCAGACTGACGTTGGACATAATGAACGTTTGATCGCCAGGGCACTTTGTGAGTGGAAAGGCGATTTAGATTCGATAGTTGTAGCTACCAAGGGCGGCTTTGAACGACCGGGTGGGGCCTGGGTTATTAATGGCAGACCCGACCACCTGAGGGAGGCCTGCGAAGCAAGCTTGAAGGCACTGGCGGTGGAAACCATAACCCTTTATTATCTGCATGCGCCAGATCCCAAAGTTCCATTTGTCGAAAGTGTGGCCGCTCTGGCCAGACTTCGCGAGGAGGGTAAAATTCAGCATATCGGACTTTCGAATGTCAGCGTGGCGGATATCAGCCAGGCTATCTCCATCGTTCCAGTAGCCGGTGTGCAAAATCGCTGTAATCCTTTTGACCGTGAGGCCTGGCAGCAAGGAGTTGTCACCTTTTGCGAACAAAACGGGATCGCTTTTGTCGCATATAGCCCGGTGGGAGGCGGATATGGAAAGCTGAGATCTGAGCAGCATCCTGTATTATGCCAAGTTGGACAGCAGTATGATGTTACACCATTTCAGGTTGCGCTGGCCTGGTTGTTACGCAAGTCCTGTGCTCTTATAGCGATTCCTGGCGCCAGTAAAACAAAGAGTGCTGTGGACAGTGCCGCCGCCATGAAGCTCGTCCTGAGCGACCAGGATATGGCACAACTGGATAAGGCCTTTCCTGTTGTGCAGGATGCATAAAGTTATTAGCTGTTAGCCATTAGCTCTCAGTGATCAGCAGTTAGCTTTTGGATAAAGCTGTAGCGACATCATCGTGGATGCCGTCAATATCAGGTTTGCCTTTTGATGAGCCATAATAGCCGCCGTGGTAGTCAATCAGAAATACATTGAATTGTTTTTCCGGCAGCCAGGAAATACTATGAATATGTGTATTGATAAGGGAGCATCCGCAGTTTTTGACTGCATGCTGTTTGCTGAGCTGAATTTGGCATA
>CAZRLQ010000097.1:0-7700 GCA_964600725.1 uncultured Desulfobacterales bacterium | reverse complement strand
ACATGAGGCAGATATAATCATTTCGCGAAAACTGAATGCAGGATTTAGGTATTATTTAATTATGTGTTTATAATTTGTCAAGAAAATTAGGCAATTCTAATTATGATATATTTTCTTAATTGAAGTATGCAGAACAAAACATAACCATAATTTAGAATTAGAACCGCTGATAGTGATTTGTCAAGATTGATTGGCTCTTCGCCGGGATTAACGTGAAAACTTTCTAATCAGGGAATGAGCTTAAGCCAAAGTAATCGAATAAATGAGTTTGTTGATTTATAGTTTTTCCGCCTGATCTCTGCGCCTGCCTGTGCGGTGCACCTGCCTGCGCCGCGGACGCGGCAGGCAGGCGCAGACAGGTTATGCAAAAAAATAATCCTTACGAATATCAACTAACTACCTGATTTTAGGGCCTATTATAAAATTACATCACCTGAAAATATTCTATGAAGCTTTTCCTGATCATCTTTCAAGAGCAAAACACCATCATTACCGACATTGACAACTTCGCCTGCAATCTTTCTGCCCGATGCATCAACCGTAATCCGCTTTCCGATAATATCTGCAAGCTCTTTCCACCGATGCATGATGGATTTAATATCTTTTCTTTTAAAAATTTCATAATATTTTTCATACCAGCCAAGATATGCGCCGATAAGTTCGATTCTCGAAAAACGCTCTCCGGTTTCAATCAGAATTGAAGTCGATCTTTTCCTTATGTCTTCAGGGAAAGCTCCTGACGGAATATTAACATTCAGTCCCAGTCCTACCACAATATAATCCACAGTATCCATCTCTGTACTTATTTCCGTCAGTATGCCGGCGATCTTTTTTTCATTGACAAGAATGTCATTGGGCCATTTTATTCTTAATTTCAGTCCGGTCTGGCATATAAGCGTTTCAGCCGCTGCAACGGCTGTCATAAGTGTTATTACCGGCGCATCACCAGGCGATATTTCAGGCCGTAAAATAATAGAAATGTAAATCCCTCCCCCCGGATATGAGAACCAGTCTCTCCCTCTTCTTCCTCTGCCTTTTGTCTGCTTTTCGGCAATGATCACAGTTCCTTCGGCACCACCGGCAGCAGCTGAATCTTTTGCCTTCATGTTGGTTGAATCTGTTTCTTTAAGGCAAATAATATCCCGTCTGCCAAAAACTTTGGTATCCAGCCTTTCACGAATTTCATCAGCTAAAAGCAAATCTGAAACCTTTCTGAAAAGATATCCCTTCCTGGGAGAAGATTCTATTATATAACCCTCTTCCCTCAATTTACCAATATGTTTCCAAACAGCACTCCGTGTTACCGATAATCTATTGCTTATCCGCTCTCCGGAAATCCACTTTCCCTTTTGTTCTTTCAAATAGAACAATAACAGCTCCTTTGTCGTCATGGAAGAAATTCTTTCTTTATCAAGATCTGATCGGCCCTCTTTTAACTTACGTTTCGCTAATTTTTTATACTCATCGAATTAAAATGCGTTATGTTCAAACTACAAGTATCTGAACGAGTTGTGGTACGCCCCTGGTCTGCCTGATGCCTAAGGGAATTTATATCCCTTCTTATGTATCGGCGTAAGACACTTTAGATCACAAAATTGACAAACAAATGTAAACCTCACGGCATAAGATGGGTTGACAATTATTCTTATTTTTGATAGTTGCTTTACGATCTGAATCAATAGCGATAAATATAAGGACACCCACAGACTCATATCCGGACATTCAAAAGGAAAAAATGTGACCGACAACAGACATAATAGAATGTTAATTAACATAACTGAAGAAATTATAAAAGACGCAAAAAAAAATGCCGTCTCTTATGAAGATGCCTGCGAACTTGCGATAGCACAGGATAACAGCATTGACTTGATAACTTCTGCTAATAAGATAAGAACCAGATATAAAAAGAATAACGCTTTTACCTGCAGCATCATAAATGCAAAATCGGGTTTCTGCTCCCAAGACTGCGCATTTTGCGCCCAGTCCGCACATCATAACAGCAAAATCGATACTTATCCGCTGCTGAGCAAAGAAGAACTTTTTTCACAGGCGGTTAATATGGAATCAGCAGGTGCTGATAAATATTCCATTGTAACAAGCGGTTTCTCACTCTCCGATAAAGAATTGGAAACAATTGTTGAAACAGCGGCAAAAATAGATAAAAAAACGGATCTTCTGGTTTGCGCCTCCTTGGGTAAACTTACGGAATCTACGGCTGAATTGTTAAAAGCCGGCAATATTTCAACCTATCATCACAACCTGGAAACAGCCGGAAGCTATTTTGACCGGATATGTACGACCCATGAATATGATGATGATCTGGAGACGGTTAAAATCGCTAAATCAGCGGACCTCAATGTCTGTTCCGGCGGTATTTTGGGGTTGGGGGAAACCTGGGAGCAGCGGGTGGAACTGGCGTTTACACTAAAAGAACTCGATGTTGATTCCATTCCGATAAATTTTCTCAATCCGATTCCAGGTACTCCTATGGAAAAAAGACCACTGCTTTCCCCCATGGAAGCACTGAAATCTATAGCTCTATTTAGAATCATTAATCCTGAAAAGGAGATAACAATCTGCGGAGGCAGAGAACGGACTCTTAAAGATTTTCAGTCATGGATTTTTTTAGCCGGTGCAAATGGCATAATGATCGGCAATTACCTAACGACAAAAGGACGAAACATAGAAACAGACATTGAGATGATTGAAGATATGGGACTTGAGATTTGCAGAGGCAGGAAAAATGGAAACAATTGAAAACCTGAACAGACAGTTGGAAAAAGATGCAAAAAAGTATATCTGGCCACCCTTTACTCAGATGCAGGAGTCTGCATATGAACAGCCGCTTATCATCAAACGGGGCTTTGGCTCTATTTTAGAAGATATTTACGGAAATCAATATATTGACGGCGTTTCATCTCTTTGGACAAATGTACATGGGCATCGCAAAAAAAAGCTGGACCTCGCTATAAAAAAACAACTGGAAATGGTAGCCCACTCCACCCTGCTCGGTCTATACAATATCCCTGCAATAAAGTGCGCAAAGAAACTGGTTGAAATTACTCCGGAAGGCTTAACCAGGGTCTTCTTTTCAGATAATGGTTCCACTGCTGTTGAAATTGCCTTAAAGATTGCTTTCCAATATCATCAGCAGGCAGATGAGGGTAATCCGGACAAAACAAAATTTATCTCCTTTGCCAATGCATACCATGGAGACACCATCGGTTCGGTAAGCGTAGGCGGTATTGATCTGTTCCATGCTGCATACAAGCATCTTCTGTTTGAATCTTTAAAGGTTCCTTCTCCTTATTGTTTTCGCTGCATTTTTGAAAAATCATATCCCTCATGCTCTCTGGAATGCCTGGGCCGGCTGGAAGAACTTATGAAAGCCCGCTCTCATCAGGTTGCCGCACTGGTAATAGAGCCTATGGTGCAGGGAGCAGCGGGAATACTGGTTCAACCGCCGGGATATTTGAAAAGGGTAAGAGAGCTCTGCACCCGGCATAACATTTTTATGATTGCCGACGAAGTTGCCGTCGGTTTTGGAAAGACGGGCAAGATGTTTGCCTGCCAGCATGAGGATGTTATTCCTGATATAATGGCTCTTGCTAAAGGGATTTCCGGCGGTTATCTGCCCCTTGCGGCAACACTGGTCACCGAAGAGATTTATAAAGGTTTCCTGGGAAAACATGAAGAGTTCAAAACCTTCTTCCATGGACATACATATACCGGAAATCCGCTGGCCTGTGCTGTTTCCACAGCCAGCCAGGAGATTTTTGAAGAAGAACAGGTTTTAGATAAAATTCATGTAAAGATCGATTATTTCAGAAAGAACCTGGAATCGTTCAAAGCTCTGAATCATGTTGGAGATGTACGGCAGGCCGGGTTTATGGTCGGCATAGAACTGGTTGAAGACAAAAATTCAAAAAAACCCTTTCCTGTCAAAAAGAGAATCGGGCACCAGGTAATAATGGAAGCCAGAAAGCGTGCTCTTATCATCAGACCTCTTGGTGACGTTATTGTTCTTATGCCTCCTCTTTCTATCTCAATTGATGAGATCGACAGGCTCTGTCAAATCACCTATGAATCGATTCGTGCCGTTACAGAATGAATGAATATAAAAAAGAAGATCCGTGCTCAATAGAGGGCATCTTTTATTTTGATCCTGACGATCTAATCTACGGGGATCATTTCCCTGGAAATCCGGTGGTACCCGGCAGTCTGATCATCCATTCATTTTTAAAAGCAGTTGAAAAGGCAGGATTCAAATCAGATCAATATATTGTGGAAAATTTTAAATTCAAAGAATTTGTCTCGCCGGGCGAATATTTTTTCAATATACGTATCTTCCATGATCGACTGAAATGCCGGCTTTACCGGAATAGTTTAAATAAATTCAAGACAATGGTAACAGGAATAATAAAAAGATGAATCTGCAATTTTCCGGAAAACATGCCCTTATCCTGGGAGGGAGCTGCGATCTTGCTATTTCTTTGGCAAAACAGATGATAGATGCATCTCTTTTTCCTTTTCTGACTTACAGAAGCAATGCAGGACAAAATCATATAAAGGAAGAATTGAATCTATCCGCAGGCAAGTATAAGACCATTTATCTTGATTTTGGCAACCGTGATTCTCTTAATATGTTATTTCTTCAAATCGGAAGCAGTCTCGATTTTCTGGTGGACTTCGCCCAGGGACATTTTGAAAGCCTTATAGCTTCTGCGGATGAAGATAAAATTTACCGTTATTTTACTGAAAATATTTCGTTTAGGGCTGAAATTTTAAAAAGGGCGGGAAGAGCAATGCTGAAAAATAAGAGAGGGCGTCTTGTTTTTATTTCTTCATCGGCTGCCCGTATCACCAATCCTGGTCAGGGATTTTATGCTGCATCCAAATTAGCGTCAGAGGCTATTTATAGAAATTTAGGGCTGGAACTTGGAGAGCGCGGCATTACAACCGTCTCCATACGGCCGGGATATATTGATGCTGGACGCGGCAGGCTCTTTCTGCAAGCAAGCAAAAAAGATATTCTAAGTAAAATACCGGTAAAAAGAGCATTATCTGCCGATGAGGCCGCTAAAACCATTCTTTTTTATCTTTCCGACATTTCCAGGGGATTTAACGCTACTGAAATCTCTTTGGACGGAGGTCTTACGGCGGGAAAATAGCTGTTGGGAAAATTCGTCTTGGCAATAAGTTCTTTAAGAAACAGGAGATATAAATGGACAGCCTGGAAAAAATAAAAAAAATTCTTGTTGAAATTTTAGACATCGAAGATCAGGAAATCCATCCTGAGACCTATCTTGTCAGGGAATTAGGGGCTGAATCTATTGATCTTCTGGAATTAGCCGTAGAACTAAACACAATCTTTAATATAGATGTCAATGATGATGAAATATTTTTAAAGAATCTCAGAGCGTATATAACCGATGGGAAAGAAAAGGGGACAAATCTGCTGAAATACCTTGCGGCAAAGTTTCCATTTTTTGGCAAAACCAGGCTGGAAGAAATATTGGCCGATCTGGAAGAAGGGCCGGTTCTTAAAGTAAAAGACATAGCAAGTTATGTGGAATGGAAGCATGACAGATAATGAATCAAGGATAATATCTGTAGATGAGCTTATAAACAACAGAAGAAGCATAAGAAAATACAAAGCGGATATGCCTCCTTTGCAGTGGATCGACAAGATGATCGAATGCGCCGTCAAAGCCCCCTCTCCCTCAAACAGTCAGCCGGTTAGATTTATTCGGATCAGCTCACGAAAATCAAAAAAAGACCTGTATCAGGCCATCTCTTCAAACAGACAAAAATTATTAGAGTCGGTTTTGGCTGCGGATAAGCCAAAAAGATTGCGAAACTGGATAAACACCTATTACCGGTTTTCTGAATTTATGTTCAACGCTCCTTTGCTCTTTGCCATCGGAACTATTCTGCCCTCTACCGGTTTTTCAAGCCGGTTGCCGGAAGCAAACCTGCTGAAAAAATATAGTAGTAATGAGACAGACAAAGATATTTCCGTTGGTCTGGCACTGAAAGGCTTTATCCTGAAAGGAGAGGCCATTGGATTGGGCTCATGTATTTTGACAGCCCCTTTTTATTTTGTTTCAGATGTTGAAAAAGTTTTAAACATAAAAGATATTCGCATTAAATGCTTTGTTACCGTCGGTTTTCCCGATGAAAAACCCCGGTCGATTAAAAGAAAACCTGTTTCCGAAGTTTATTGGGAAATATAGCAGTATTGTTTTGGCCTCATCTCTGAGTAAAAACCTATAACTCGATGATCAAGTTTTTTTATAAGTTACTGAATTTATTGGAATACAAAAAAGCCCTTTCAAACACATCAGACTAATAAAATCAGCAGGTTATATAAAGATGATTTTTGAATAGCTCAAAAAACTTGAACATCGAGCACCGTATTTATAACCCGCACAGAAGCAATCAGGCAAGATGTCAAGAAGAGTCGTTATAACTTCCGTTGGAATATTTTCACCACTTGGTGACACATTTGATGAGATTCTTGAAAATCTTAAGAAAAAAACAACCTGTTTTAACAGGCTATCTCTTGATGATAGCCCGGATTCTGATGAGGATCCGGCAATCTGTCCAATAGAAAATTTTAATATTAAAAAGATTATTGCCGGTTCATTTAAAAACAGGCGTTATTTAAACAGAGGCGCCCAGTTTTGCGTGGCTTCAGCAATGATGGCTGTAAAGAATGCAAATCTGAATAAAGAGATGCTGATAAAATCCGGAGTTTTTGCCGGTGTTGGTCCAAACCTTGATATCGGAGGTGAATTTCCTGAAATAGTGAAAGGCGAAATAGATCGAAAGGATCTTATGGCCCTTTGGATATTAAAGTTTCTTCCAAATACCGCTGCATCGGTTATTGCCGGATTGGCAGGGATTCATGGGGAGAATCTTACATTATCTACAGCATGCGCTGCTTCTTTGCAGGCGGTTGGAGAAGCTTATCGAAAAATCAGAGATGGTTATCTGGATCTTGCATTCGCAGGGGGAGGAGATTCCAGGCTCAGTGTCGGCGGTATTTTAGCCTATAAAAAAGCACATGCGCTTTTCAGCGGAACTGGTGATCCACGAAAAGCAAGCCGTCCATTTGACGACAACAGAAAAGGATTTGTTCCGGGTGAAGGGGGTGCCTTTTTTCTTCTGGAAGAGATGAACCATGCCAAAAAACGTGGTGCCGCAATCTATGGAGAGATTTGCGGTTTTGGCAGTTCAATTGATGGACACAATATGACGGCACCTGATCCGGATGGAAAATGGAGTGAAAAAGCGGTAGTTGACGCACTTGCAGAAGCAAAAATGGCGCCGTTTGATATCGATGTGATCTCCGCTCACGGCACTAGCACTTATTTAAATGATGCCGTGGAAGCGGAGTTGATAAGCCGCATATATGGGAAAAAGACACCTTTTGTCATTGCGCTCAAATCATGGATGGGACATCTGTCCGCGGCCTGCGGTGCTGCAGAGTTAGCAGTTTGCCTGGCTTGCATGCATGGCGGTTATATTCCGGAAATAAGGAATCTCGAAAACCCGTGTCATAATGATATCAACTTTGTTTTAAAAGGACGTAAAATTTTATTTGACAACATAATGGTGGAAAACTTCGGTTTTGGCGGGCAGAACAGTGCATTGGTCGTTAAAAGAAAAGTCGGCGTTTAAACCCATCTTTCGCT